>DATIVW010000127.1:0-1864 GCA_035465595.1 Rhizomicrobium sp.
CAAGGCTGATGGCGCTGCTGCACGATGCGCCCGAATACGTCATCGGCGATCTCATCAGTCCCTTCAAGGCGGCGGTCGGAATCGACTACAAGGCCTTCGAGAACCGCCTGCTCGCGGCCATCCACATCCGCTTCGGTCTGCCGCCGAAGCCGCCCGCCGACCTGGTTGCCTTGTTCAAGAAGGCAGACATCATCTCGGCGTTCCACGAGGCTACCCAGCTTGCCGGCTTCACCACGGAGGAGGCGAAACGGATATTCGGCGTGCCGCCCCGCGGCACGCGCTTTCCGCGGCTGGTTCCCCTGCCGACGAGCGAGGCACAAGCTCAATTTCTGGAGCGTTTCAAACGGCTTATCGCATGACCCTTCCCTATTACTTCAGGCTCGGATAGCAAGGTCCATGCCCGCAATCTTCGTCACGCCGCTCTCGCAGGTCGAACCGACGATCAGGCGCCACAAGCCGTCGCATCTGATGACGCTGCTTTCGCCAGGACACATGATCGAGACACCGGAAGGCATTCAGCCGGGCCGTCATCTGCGGTTGGGATTGAACGATGTGCCGTCGCCGGACATGTCCGAAGACCCGCCGAATGAAATGCATGTCGAGCAACTGATTCGATTCGGCAGGAACTGGGACGCGAAAGCCCCCATGCTCATACATTGCTGGGCAGGCGTGAGCCGCTCGATGGCAGCCGCGTATATCCTGCTTTGCGACCGCTTCGGGCCATTCCGGGAGAACGAGATCGCAAGAGCCTTGCGCCTCAGGGCGCCACATGCCGCACCGAACCCCATGCTGGTGGAGTTCGCGGACAAGGCACTGGGACGCAACGGACGCATGAGCATGGCGATCGAGGCCATCGGCCGCGGAACCATCGTGGCCGAAGGTGAAGTCGTCGAACTCCCGCTCTCGGACGAACTATGAAAGCGGATACGGCACAGCACGTCGTCAGCATCGGTTTGTCGGCGGCCATCGTGTCCGTCGCCGATGAACGCCCGCGCGTGCTGGTGGTCCATCACAAGGGCGCCGAAGACGCCCTTCCCTTCGGGCCGTTCGATCCGAAGACCCATCGCACGCTGGAAAGCGGATTACGCACCTGGGTCGGCGAGCAAACCTATCTCGACCTCGACTATGCCGAGCAGCTTTACACCTTCGGCGATCGCGGACGGCACATGGTGAAGGCCGGCGAAGGGCCGCGGGTTGTGTCGGTCGGCTATCTCGCGCTTACCCGCGCCAGCGGCGAGCCCAAGGCGCCCGACGCGATGTGGGGCGACTGGTATCGCTATTTCCCGTGGGAGGATTGGCGGGAGAAAAAGCCGGAGATCATCGACGCCACCATTGCGCCGGCGCTCAAGGCTTTCGTGAAATTCGCCGACAGCGAGAAGCGCCGCGACCGCGTCCGCCTTTGCTTCGGTCTCGACGGCGTACGCTGGGATGAAGATCGCGTGCTGGAGCGCTATGAGCTTCTCTACGAAGCCGGCCTTGTCGAGGAAGCGCGGCGGGACGGGCGGGCCCAGGCCTCGCAACTGCCGGCAACGCCGCTGGGCATCAGCATGATGTTTGATCACCGGCGCATCCTGGCGACGGCCATCGCCCGCCTGCGCGGCAAAATGAAATATCGTCCGGTGGTGTTCGAATTGATGCCGCCGAACTTCACCCTGCTGGAACTTCAGCGCGTGGTGGAAGCGATCTCCGGCGTGCGCCTGCACAAGCAGACTTTCCGCCGCCTGATCGAGGCGCAGGGCCTCGTCGAAGGCACTGGCAAGTTCGCCAGCCAGTCGCGGGGGCGGCCGGCGGAAATGTTCCGCTTCCGGCGCGAAGTCCTCGGGGAACGCCCCGTGGCCGGCGTGCGCCTGACCACACGGCTGCG
>DATIVW010000128.1:0-2668 GCA_035465595.1 Rhizomicrobium sp.
ATGAGAGCATGGGCTTCTCACGCGAGCTTTACCGCTATCACTACCGGGTTTTATGAGCCACGAGATCCTCACCGTCGCGCAGTGCTACGAGGCCGACAAGTTCGCCGACGGCAAGGGCGTGCGCACGCTGATCCTGATGGAGAACGCGGGCCGCGCCATCGCCGATGCGGTGACGCAGCGCTGGTCGCCGCGCAAGGTGGCGGTGCTGTGCGGGCCGGGCAACAATGGCGGCGACGGGTTTGTCGCCGCGCGCATCCTGCGCGAGCGCGGATGGACGGTGCGGCTCGCGCTGCTGGGCAAGCGCGATGCCCTGAAAGGCGATGCCGCCGCCGCCGCCAAGCGATGGACCGGCACGGTCGAAGCCTTGTCGCCGGACGTCATCGACGACGCGGAGCTGATCGTGGATGCGATGTTCGGAGCAGGCCTGTCGCGCCCCTTGTCCGATGTCGCCGCGGATGTCTGTGATGCGGCGAATGAATCGAGGCTGCCCATCGTTGCCGTGGACGTGCCGAGCGGCATTCAGGGCGACAGCGGCGAAGCCTTGGGCGGCATCTGCATCCACGCCGACGTGACGGTGACGTTCTTCCGCAAGAAGCCTGCCCATGTGCTGATGCCGGGGCGCTTCCACAGCGGCGAGGTTGTCGTCGCCGATATCGGCATACCCGAAAGCGCCATCGACGTGATCAGGCCGAAGCTTTTCGAGAACGATCCGTCACTGTGGAAATTCCCGTGGCCCGATCCGCTGGGTCACAAATATGCGCGCGGGCATACCATCGTCGTCAGCGGTCCTGCCCATGCCACGGGCGCGGCGCGGCTTGCGGCGCGCGGGGCGCTGCGCGTCGGCTCCGGCCTCGTGAGCGTGGCGAGCCCGCCGGAGTCGGTATCGGCAAACGCTGCGCATCTCACCGCCATCATGATCAAGCCTTTCTCCGGCGGGGGCGGACTGGCCGAGCTGCTGAAGGATGAGCGGCTCAACTCCGTCGTCATCGGTCCCGGTGTCGGCGTCGGCCGCGCGACGCAGGAACTGGTCGGCGCGATCCTGGCGACGAAGGCGTCGGTGGTGCTGGATGCCGACGCGCTCACCTCGTTCAAGGGCGAGGCCAAGAATCTCTTCATGCAGTTGCGCGAGAACTGCGTGCTGACGCCGCACGAAGGCGAGTTCGAGCGTGTCTTCCCGGGCCTTCTGAAGAAATCCGCCTCGCGCATCGAGGCGGCGCGCGCCGCTGCGGCGGCCGCGAAATGCACGGTGCTGCTGAAGGGCCCCGACACGGTGATCGCCGCGCCTGACGGGCGGGCCATCGTCAACAGCCATGCACCGGCGACATTGGCGACCGCCGGTTCGGGCGATGTCCTCTCCGGCCTCATCGGTGGTTTGATGGCGCAAGGAGTCGATTCATACAAAGCCGCGGCCTGCGCGGCATGGCTCCACGGGGAAGCGGCGTACCAGTTCGGGCCTGGATTGATCGCGGAGGATCTTCCGGAATCCATTCCGGACGCGCTCTCCGCTCTGAAGGACGAACTTTATGAGCAAGATCACAATCCGCCGCGCTGAGGCGGGCGATCTTCCCGCGCTGCTGGACATCTACAATTACTACGTGATCCACACGCCGGTGAATTTCGACATCGAGCCGCGCACGCTCGAACAGCGCCGTGAATGGTTTTCGGAATTCTCCGATCGCGGAAAATACCAGTGCTTCGTGGCGGCTGAAGGCGGCGTCGTTGTCGGCTATGCCTGCTCGTCGCGGTTCAAGGAGAAGGCGGCTTACGCGACCACCATCGAGACCAGCATCTATTGCGCGCCGGACTTTGGGCGCAAAGGTATCGGCCGGCGTCTCTATGAAACCCTGTTCGAAGCGGTGAAGGGCGAAGACATCCACCGCGCCTTCGGCGGCATCACCCTGCCCAATGCCGGATCGGTCGGACTGCACGAGGCGTTGGGCTTTCGCCGCATCGGCGCCTACACGGAGATCGGCCGCAAGTTCGGAAAATTCTGGGACGTGGCGCTATACGAACGCGCGATTTGACAGGCGCGATCCTTAGCCACGATGTAGAATCGGCGCATTCCTCGGGGGAGATCGCCATGTTTGCGAAGATCGTTGTCGCGTTGCTTCTTTCGGTCGGCGCCGCGAAGGCGGCCGACGACGCCAGGACCGTCGCCGACCTGGACACGCGCTACCAGGCCGCGGTGAAGGTCAATGATGCCGACACGATGGCCTCGATCCTCGACGATCGCTTCGTCCTCGTGGTGGGCAGCGGCAAGGCGTACACCCGCCAGGAGCTGCTCGACAGCGCGCGCGACAAGACCGCGATTTACGAGAAGCAGGACGAAGAACCCGGCTCGCAGACCGTGCGTCTCTTCGGCGACACCGCGGTGGTGACCGCCAAGCTCTGGCTCAAGGGCGCAAGCGGCGGCAAGCCGTTCGAGCGCAAACTCTGGTTCAGCGACACTTATGTGCGCACCCCGGCCGGCTGGCGCTATGCCTTCGGGCAGGCTTCGCTGCCGATTCCGGCGGAATCCGCGCCTCCGGCGCACCCCTAGCCACCCCCAAAAACCCCTGCTATACGGCCCGCCTCCCGGCGTGCACCCTAGTTATAAGGTGAACGGCGGAGCCCGCGCGCGGGTGTGGCGGAACTGGTAGACGCACTGGATTTAGGTTCCAGCGACGAA
>DATIVW010000129.1:0-1604 GCA_035465595.1 Rhizomicrobium sp.
GCGCAAGCGGGCAGCGTGGAGGCCCTGCGGCGCCTGGCCATCAATCTTCTGGTGCGCGATCCCGCCGTCGTCGACGACGGAATCGGTATGGCACGGCAGGCGGCCGAGCAGGGAGATGCGATCGCGGCGCATCTGTGTGCGACCATCGCGGCGAATGATGACCGCCTGGAGAGTCGCTGGGACATCGCGCTCGACTATCTGCTGCGCGCGGCACAGGGCGGATATCCTCTGGCTCAGAAGGAAATATCGCTTCTGGCCGGCGCCGCGGGCACGGACTGGGCGGCGATGCGAAACCGGATCGATGTCGGAAAATGGCTGATGGTGCCTGCGGCGGAGCAATTGTCCTCGTCGCCGGTCATACGCGCCTATCCCAATTTCATTCCGCCGGAATTCTGCGACTGGATCATCGATCGCTCCAGGGATCGCACGCAGCCGGCAACGGTGGTCTTGCGCGAGACGGGGTCCGGAGGACGCATGGACCAGACGCGCAGCAACAGTCACGCCGGATTCGATCTTTCCGAATGCGACGTCATCCTGATGCTGCTTCGCGCGCGCATCTCGGCTCTGAGCGGGTTGCCGCCGCAGGGACTGGAATGGCCTATGGCGCTGCATTATGCCGTCGGCGAAGAATACAAGCCGCATCACGACTATTACGACACCAGTGCCTATAGCCTGCAGCAACTGGTGTCGCGCACCGGCCAGCGGGTCGCCACGTTCCTCATCTACCTGAACGAGGATTTCGATGGCGGAGAAACCGATTTTCCGAAATTGAACATCCGCTATCGCGGCCAGAAGGGCGACGGCCTGCTGTTCTTCAACGTGGCGGACGGCAAGCCCGATCCGCGGACCCTGCATGCGGGCCTTGCGCCTACACGCGGCGAGAAATGGCTCTATTCGCAGTGGATTCGCGAGCCGAAGATCTGACGCGTCACGGGGCCGGCTGGTCGGCGTCGAAATATTCGAAGATCAAATGGATGCGGTCGCTGGCACCATCATTGCGCACCGCATGCACGCCCATGTTGTTGACCTCATAGGCCTGCCCCTCCCTCAGGTGATAGGTGTTGGGCGCGATGTAGAACGCGACGCGATCGTTCGTCTGCAGCGGCACATGAATCTTGTGGGGCCAGCGCGCCGACGGATTGGCGTCGACATGCGGCTTGATCACGCCGCCGGGCGCCATGCGCGCCAGCATGATGCGCGGATGGGCGCCGTTGCTATAGCCGTAAGGCGCGACCGCCTGCGCCATCACGGGCGCGATGAGGGGCTCGAAGTCGCGCCACAACGCGAGATCGTAGGAGCCGCGCCAGTCGCGCACATCGCTCACGAAACGGAAGACGATGTGTCTTGTCCGGTCGAGCGCTTCGTATTTGTTGGGCTTCACGAGATTCTGCTCGTCCCACACCGCTTCCGGGATCGCGCGAACGGCCTGCTGCAGCGCCGCGACGTCGACGGCGCCCAGTTCGCGCAATCCGCGGGTTTTACGTGGGTTCGGCTGCATGAATGTCTCTGCTGTAGTTGAGCATCTCGAAATCGCGGGCGTAGAAGTTGCCGATCCAGTCGCGCAAGCGCGGATCCAGATATTCGTCATAGCGCCCATGGCTGGA
>DATIVW010000130.1:0-6208 GCA_035465595.1 Rhizomicrobium sp.
GGGTGGCCAGCCATCATCTGCAGCGCATTGAGCGCGCGCTGTCGGGCGAGAGCGGATTGGCCGTGACCGTCAACGTCGTCGTCGCACCGCAGCGGCCGGTGGTCGCCGCCATTACCGCACCGCGCGAGACGCCGCCGGCACAGGCCGGCGAGCCGGAAAAGGGAGAAGGCCGCCGCGCGCTCTCGACCAAGGTCCTCCAGAGCGCGCAGACCTTCGAGAGTTTCGTACCCGGCGCTGCAAACGAATTCGCCTACCGCGCCGCAAAAGCGCTCGCGACTGGCGAAAATGAAGAGATTTCGCTGCTCTATGTGCATGGCGGTTTCGGCTATGGAAAATCGCACCTGCTCAACGCCATCGCTCTGGAGGCCAAGAAGCGCGGCAAGCGGGCCTTGTTCCTGGGCGCGGAAGATTTCATGCGCCAGTTCCTCGGCGCCCTGAACCGCAAGGAGACGCTCGGCTTCAAGGAAGACTTGCGCGCCGCCGACATCCTGCTGATCGACGATCTGCAGCATCTCTGCCGCTCGACTTACACGGTGAGCGAGTTTCTGCACACGCTGAACGCATTCTCCGACTTGCGCCGAAAGCTCGTGATCGCTGCCGACAAGGCGCCGGGCGCAATCGACAACCTTGGTGCCGACGTGCGCTCGCGGCTGTCTGGCGGTCTCGTCATCGCGTTAGACAAACCCGATCGCGACACGAGGCTCGCAATCCTCAAATCCCGCGCTGCCGAGTTCTCTCGCGCACGCGGCCTCGCCGTATCCGAGGATGTGCTGGAACACATTGCCGACAGCGAAGACAACAGTCCGCGCGATCTGGTTGGTGCGTTCAACAAGGTCGCGACCTATGCCGACCTCACCAAGCAACCGCTGACGCTAGAGGCGGCGCGTCATATCCTCGGCCAGGCCACGGTGGCCGCGAAGAAGACGTCCATCGAGGACATCCAGCGCAAAACCGCCGAGTTCTATAAACTCGAGCTGCGCGATTTCCAGTCGCCGCAGCGTTCGCGCCGGGTGGCGCGGCCCCGCCAGGTCGCCATGTTTCTTGCGCGCGAACTGACCATGCGTTCGCTGCCGGAGATCGGAAAGCGGTTTGGGGGCCGGGACCACACCACCGTACTGCATGCCTGCCGCCGCATTGCGGCCCTTTGCGATGAGGACACCATGTTCAAGCAGGAGGTCGACTTTCTGCGCCAGGTGCTCTCGCGCGGCGTGAACTGACCCACGCAAAGGCCCCGGTTTCGCGCACCAAAATGGACGCGGAATCGGGCGCTTTCGCCCCTCAAAAGCTGTTGTGTTTGCCAGCCGCCTGATATACTCGGGCGCTTGAGTCTGGGTGTCTAAAAATCACTAACGATTTCAAGAGTTTACGGGGTCGATTTCGGCCGCCGAGATGGACATTCCAACGCGACAGGATCGAAGCGCAAAACCGATGAAAATCACCGTCGAACGCGGCGCCTTTTTGAAGGCCCTTTCCCACGTCCAAAGCGTCGTCGAACGCCGGAACACCATTCCGATTTTGTCCAACGTGATGATCGAGGCGGCGAAGGGGAAGCTGAAGTTGACCGCGACGGATCTCGATATCGAGATCGTCGAAAACCTGCCGGCGGACGTGATCCGCAACGGCGCGGCCACAGCACCCGCCCACATGCTCTACGACATCGTCCGCAAACTTCCGGACGGGGCGCAGGTGCAGGCCGAGCTTCTCACTAGCGAAGGTGGACGGCTCCAGGTTTCAGCCGGTTCTGTGCGTTTTGAATTGGCCTGCCTGCCGAAGGAGGACTTCCCGCAGATGGCGGCAGGTGCCCTGCCCCACAAGTTCCGGCTGGAAGCGAACGATCTCAAGCAACTCATCGACAAGACGCGGTTTGCTATCTCCACCGAAGAGACACGTTTCTATCTCAACGGCATCTACCTGCACGCTGCGAAGGAAGGAAAGTCCAAGAAGTTGCGCGCCGTGGCCACGGACGGCCATCGCCTGGCGCGCTATGAATTCGATCTGCCGGAAGGCGCGTCGGACATGCCGGGCGTGATCGTGCCGCGCAAGACGATCGCCGAGCTGCGCCGGCTGCTGGACGACAGTGAGGGCGCAATCGATATCTCGCTTTCCGACACCAAGATCCAGTTCACGAATGACGGCGTGGAACTGACCTCGAAGCTGATCGACGGCACATTCCCGGACTATCAGCGCGTCATTCCCAGCGGCAACGACAAATCGCTTGGCTTGGACAGCAAAGAGTTCGCGCAGGCCGTGGATCGCGTCTCCACCATCTCGGCGGACAAGACGCGCGCGGTAAAGCTCGGTATTTCCAAGGACAAGCTGACTCTGACCGTCGTCAATCCCGATTCCGGCACGGCGACTGAGGAACTTGGCGCGACTTACAGCGCCGCGCCCATCGAGATCGGCTTCAACGCCCGCTATTTGATGGACATCACCAGCCAATTCGAAGGCAAGGAAGTTCGCTTTCTGCTCTCCGATGCCGGCTCGCCGACCGTGATCGAAGACGCTGAGGACCCGCGTACGCTCTATGTCCTCATGCCGATGCGAGTTTGAATTTGAACGGCGCTCCCGACCAGCGTCAACACGGCGCGCCGTCCGCTGTTGAAGCGCCGCGCCTCGCGGTTTCGCGCCTGATTCTCACCAACTTCCGCTCTTACGCCAGCGGTGCACTCGCCGTGAGCGGGCGTCCCGTGGTGTTGGCCGGGCCCAATGGCGCGGGCAAGACGAATATTCTGGACGCGCTGTCGCTTCTGTCGCCCGGCCGCGGGCTTCGCGGCGCGACTTTGGGTGAACACACGCGCAAGGGCCCGTCCGTGCCCAGCGACGCGCTCTGGGCTGTGGCAGCGACCGTTTCGCGTGGCGGAGAGTCTTACGATATCGGGACCGGCCTGGCTCTCGGTCCCAACGGAGGCGAGCGCCGCAAGGTACATCTGAACGGCGCTCCTTCGAGCAACGCAGCAGATCTTGCAGATATCGTGCAAATGGCGTGGCTCACACCCGCGATGGATCGTCTGTTCATCGAAGGCGCGAGCGGGCGGCGCAAATTCCTCGACCGTCTGGTTTTTGGATTCACGCCCGAACACGCCCGCAACGCCGCACGTTACGAGACGGCAATGCGCGAGCGTGCCCGGCTGTTGAAATATGGCCCCCGCGATCCAGCGTGGCTCGACGGGCTCGAAGCGGAGATGACTGTCACGGGCATCGGCATTGCCGCCGCGCGCGCCGAAGGCGTTGCGTGCCTGAACAAGGCGCTTGAGACGCGTGGACTTGCCGGGGCTTTCCCTTCGGCCTCTTTAGCGCTTGTCGGCGATGCCGATACGATCCTCAGCGAAAGCGCCGACGCGGTTTCCGAATATCGCGGCCATTTTGCCCGCACGCGTGTTCGCGACGCGGAAGCTGGCCGGACGACCTTCGGTCCACATCGCTCCGATTTGGCTGTCCGCCATGTGCAGAAGCGCGCCGATGCCGCCGACTGTTCGACCGGCGAGCAGAAGGCGCTTCTCATCGCCATTGTGCTTGCACATGCGTGGGAGAGTTCCCACATGAGGGAAGGCTGCGCGCCCATCCTTTTGCTGGATGAAATCGCCGCCCATCTCGACTCCAAACGCAGAGCGGCCCTCTTCGAGGAAATTCTCGCGCTCGGCGCACAGGCATGGATGACCGGCACGGACATCGAGATGTTCACGCCCCTCAAGACCCGAGCGGATGTGTTCGCTGTCGCGGACTCCGCACCACAACTGATTTCCGAGTGACCGACATGTCTTCACCTGCGACACCCAACCAGAACGAATACGGCGCCGACAGCATCAAGGTGTTGAAGGGACTGGATGCCGTCCGGAAACGCCCGGGCATGTACATTGGCGACACCGACGATGGTTCGGGCCTGCATCATATGGTCTATGAAGTCGTGGACAACGCCATCGACGAGGCTTTGGCCGGTTTTGCGACGGCGGTGAATGTGACCCTGAACGCCGACGGCTCCTGCACCGTGTACGATAATGGACGCGGCATCCCGACCGACATCCATGCCACCGAAGGCGTAAGCGCCGCCGAGGTGATCATGACCCAGCTCCACGCTGGCGGAAAGTTCGAACAGAACGCCTACAAGGTGTCCGGCGGCCTGCACGGCGTGGGCGTATCGGTCGTGAACGCACTTTCGGAATTTCTCGATCTTCGCATATGGCGCAACGGCAAAGAGCACTACATGCAGTTCCGCCATGGCGAGCCGGTCGCGCCGCTGAAGATCGTGGCCGATGCCCCCGGTAAGAAAGGCACGGAGGTCACTTTCCTGCCCTCGCCGCAGACCTTCACCAAAACCGAATTCGATTTTGCGACCCTCGAGCACCGCCTGCGCGAACTGGCTTTCCTCAACTCCGGCGTAACCATCATCCTCGCCGACAAACGCGGCGTGGAGAAGAAGGAGGTTTCGCTCCACTACGATGGTGGCCTGGCAGAGTTCGTGCGTTATCTGGACCGCGCCAAGACGTCGCTGATCCCGGCGCCGATCATGATCGCGTCGGAACGCGACGGGGTCACCGTGGAAGTCGCGATGACCTGGAACGACAGCTATCACGAGAGCATGCTGTGTTTCACCAACAACATCCCGCAGCGTGACGGCGGTACCCATCTGGCCGGCTTCCGCGCGGCGCTCACGCGCGTGGTGACCAAATATGCCGAGGATTCCGGCATCCAGAAAAAGGAAAAGGTCGCACTGACCGGCGACGATTGCCGCGAAGGCCTGACCTGCGTGCTGTCGGTGAAGGTACCTGACCCGAAATTCTCCTCGCAAACAAAGGACAAGCTCGTTTCCTCCGAAGTACGCCCGATCGTCGAGGGCGCTGTTCTGGAAAATCTGGGGCGTTGGTTCGAAGAGCATCCCGCGGAAGCCAAGCAAGTGGTCGGCAAGGTGGTCGAAGCTGCCGCTGCGCGCGAGGCCGCCCGCAAGGCGCGCGAACTGACGCGCCGCAAGGGCGTTCTCGATGGTGCATCGCTTCCCGGCAAGCTGGCTGACTGCCAGGAACGCGATCCGTCCAAGTGCGAAATCTTCATCGTCGAGGGCGACAGCGCCGGTGGAAGCGCCAAGCAGGCGCGCAACCGCGAGAACCAGGCAGTCTTGCCCTTGCGCGGCAAGATCCTGAACATCGAGCGCGTGCGCTTCGACCGCATGCTGACTTCTGACAGCATCGTGTCGCTGATCACGGCGCTGGGCACGGGCATCGGCCGCGAGGAATTCAACGCGGACAAGCTGCGCTATCACAAGATCATCATCATGACGGATGCCGACGTGGACGGCGCGCATATCCGCACGCTGTTGCTCACGTTCTTCTACCGGCAGATGCCGGAGATCATCGAACGCGGGCATCTCTATATCGCCCAGCCGCCGCTCTATAAGGCCTCGCGCGGCAAGTCGGAGCGCTACCTGAAGGACGAAGCCGAATTCCAGAACTATCTGGTGAGCGAAGGTTCGCAGAGCGCAAATCTTGTTCTGCATACCGGCGAGACCGTCAGCGGCTCCGATTTCGACGCGATCATCGAGAAGGCGCGCACGGCGAAAGCGGCGCTGGACGGCTTCCCGCCACACTATCCGCATTTCGTGCTCGAACAGGCGGCCATCGCCGGTGCACTGAATCCTGAAGTGCTCAGCGACAAGAGCAAGGCTGCGGATGCCGCGAAATACATCGCCACGCGGCTCGATCATCTGTCCGACGAGACCGAACGCGGCTGGAACGGCGAGCCGACAGATGACGGCGGGCTCAAATTCTGGCGCGACGTGCGCGGGGTGCGCGAGACAGTCGCCATCGACGGCGCGTTGATCGACAGCGCAGATGCCCGCCGGCTGGACAAGATGGCGGCGGACCTTCAGGCGACCTATCTCAAGGTCGGCAAGGTCACGCGCAAGGATGAAACCCGCGAAGTATTCTCGCCGACCGACCTCCTCAACGCGGTCTTTGAATGGGGTCGCAAGGGCATGGCCCTACAGCGATACAAGGGCCTGGGCGAGATGAACCCCGAGCAGCTCTGGGAAACGACGCTGGATGAGAACGCCCGCACCCTGCTGCGCGTGAAGGTAGAACACGCCGACGAAGCCGACGATCTTTTCGCCAAGCTGATGGGCGAAGTGGTCGAGCCGCGCCGCGAATTCATCCAGGACAATGCATTGAACGCGGCGCTGGACGTCTGATTGCGCGTCTTCTTGCCGGTTTGACTTGGC
>DATIVW010000131.1:0-12469 GCA_035465595.1 Rhizomicrobium sp.
TGGTGACGAGCACGACATAGCGTGCGCCGGCCGCGGCAAAGAGCTCGGCCCATTCGTCCGGCTTCCACTGTTTCAGTCCTTCAAGGAAGGGTTCGCGGAAGTTTTGATACGGCCGGTTGTGCCAGGCCTCGCGATGGTGCCTCGCGCTTTCGCTCTCGGGCACCTTGATGGCGTTCCAATACCATTCGGTATAGGGCGTGCGGGCGACCGCGGTGTCGTAATTGTCGCGAAATGTCTCTCCAATCGAGCCGCCGCGGGTGGCGAAGGCGGGAATCGCGAACATTCCCCAATGGATGAAAATTCCGAATTTCGCGTCCTCGTACCATTCGGGCACGCGGTGGGCATTCAGCGATTCCAGCGTCGGTTCGAAGGACATTCGGCTTTCACCCCGTGCCCCCTGCCGTGCTCGGGAATCGGGCGGCGCCGCCATGCTGCACGCCTGACGCGGCGGCAAGCAAGAATGCTTGCGCGGCGGCGGAAATTGGCGGGATAGTATCGCCAGAAATGGCCCGGCCAACGCTGCGTTAAGCGGCCGAGAGACCAGGACTTGTGGGAGTCGAAATGCCCTGGAATTACGGAGACATCCTGGATGCCGTTGCCGAGGCCGTGCGCCCTGACGCGCCGGCTTTCGTGCACGGCGACAAGCGCATCAATTGGGGCGACGCCAGCAAGCGCATGAACAATCTTGGCCGCGCCTTTTTCGCGCGCGGCGCCAAGCCGGGCGACAAGGTCGCTTTCTATCTTCGCAACGGCACCGAATACATGGAAGCGGTCGGCGCGTGCTATCGCGCCCGGCTGGTGCATGTGAACGTGAACTACCGCTACAAGCCGGAAGAGGTCCGCTACATCCTCGACAATTCCGACGCCGTGATCCTGATCTATGCGTCGGAATTCCGCGACGCGGTGGCGCAGATCAAGGACAGGCTTCCGCATATCAAGGCCTATGTCGAAGTCGGCGAAGACACGGCGGATTTCGCGGAGAACTACGAGGCGCTGGCGCAAGAGGGCGACGGCGCGAAGCTGGATGTGAAGCGTTCGCCCACCGACATGCTCTTTATCTATACCGGCGGCACCACGGGCATGCCCAAGGGCGTCATGTGGCAGCAGGGCGATCTGTGCACGCTGTGGCATGAACGCCTGCGCCGCACTGTGGGCATGGCGCCGGATACGCTCGAGATGTTCGCGAACATGATCAGGATGACGCCGCAGGCGCCGGTGTCTCTCCCGGCATGCCCCATGATGCACGGCACGGGCTTCATCTCGGCTTCGACCGTGATGCTGTCGGGCGGCTGCGTGGTGACGGTGGACAATATCCATCTGGATCCCAAGGCCATCTGGTCGGCGGTGAAGAAGAATCGCGTTTCCAGCATGGCGATCGTCGGCGACCCGTTCGCCAAGCCGCTGCTGAAGGAGCTGGACGACAATCCGGGCAAGTACGACCTGTCGTCGATGCTGACGATGTCGTCGTCCGGCGCGATGTGGAGCGTGGAGGTGAAGCGCGGGCTTCTGAAGCACATGCCCAACCTCACCATTACCGACAGCTTCGCCTCGACGGAAGCGATGGGCATGGGCGCTTCCATCATGACCAAGGACAATGAAGTGCAGACGGCAGCATTCCAGTTGCTGGAGAATGCGATCGTCATCGACGAAGACAACAATCCGATCCCGCCCGGCAGCGGAAAGTCCGGCCGCGTCGCGCTCGGCGGGCCGTTGCCGATGGGCTACTACAAGGACCCGGAGAAAACGGCTCGTACCTTCGTGACCATCGGCAATGTGCGCTATTCGATACCCGGCGATCATGCGCGCGTGGACGAGAACGGCGCGATCACGCTGCTGGGCCGCGGCAACAACTGCATCAACACCGCCGGCGAGAAGGTTTTCCCTGAAGAGGTGGAAGAAGCGCTGAAGACGCATCCCGCCATCGAGGATGCGCTCGTGCTGGGCGTGCCGGACGAGAAATGGGGACAGGCGATCACCGGCGTGGTGAAGCTCGCCAATGGCAGCGCCTTCGACGAGCAGGCGCTGCGCGACCATGTGCGCAATGTTCTCGCCGGCTACAAGACGCCCAAGCGCATCCTGATCTCGGAAGTCAATCTGCGCGCGCCCAACGGCAAGGCCGATTACAAGAGCGCGAAGGATTTCGCGGTGAAGGCGCTCGGAATCACGGCATAGAATTCCGCAACCGGAGAACACCCCATGAAGTTCACCTGGTTCAACCTGATGCCCTGGCCCTATCTGCCGGACGATTTCCGGGAGAAGAACCATTCGGTGTGGGTGGACATCAACTCGCGGCTGTTCGATCCGGTGAAGAGCAACGAGGTCTACAACACCTATATGGACCTGCTCGAATACGCCTCGACGCTGGGCTTCGACGGAATCGGCGTGAACGAGCACCACCAGAATGGTTACGGCATCATGCCGTCGCCGAACATCATTGCGGCGGGGCTGGCGCGGCGCACGAAGGACGTCGGTCTTGTCGTGCTGGGAAACTCGATTGCTCTCTACAATCCGCCGGTGCGTGTCGCCGAAGAATTCGCGATGCTGGACTGCATCTCGGGCGGGCGGCTCGTCGCGGGTTTTCCCGTAGGCACCTCGATGGACACCAATTACTGCTACGGCCAGATCCCGGCGCTGACGCGCGAGAAATACCAGGAAGCGCATGACCTGATCCGGAAAGCCTGGAGCGAGCCCGATCCCTTCGCCTGGAACGGCCGCTACACCAAGCTGCGCCACGTGAACATCTGGCCGCGGCCGATCCAGAACCCGCCGCCGATCCACATTCCCGGCGGCGGCAGCGTCGAGACCTATGATTTCTGCATCGACAACACCTATTCCTATTCCTACTTGTCATTCAGCGGTTATCTGCGCGCCAAGGCGCTGATGGACGGCTATTGGCGGCGGGTGGAGGAGCGCAAGGCGCCGGACGCCTCGCCTTATCGTGCCGGTTTCGCGCAGACGATCTTGGTGGCGGACACGGACGCGGAAGCGCGCAAGCTTTACGAGAAGCACGTCCTCTATTTCTACAATCGCTGCCTGCATGTGTTCGCGGGCTTCGCGGATGCGCCGGGCTATCGCACCATCAAGACGATCCAGACCGGTGCGCTGTCGCAATACGCCCCGCCGCGCGGCTATGCGCATGTCACGTGGGAAGAGCTGACGGAAGGCGGCCATGTCATCGCCGGATCGCCGGAAACCGTTCGCCAGCGCATGGAAGACCTGATCAAGACGCTGCGCGTGGGCAACATCTTCTGCCTCATGCATGTGGGCGACATGCCGAAAGAAAAGGCGATGTATTCCACGCAGCTCTTCGCCGAGAAGGTGATGCCCAAGCTGCGCCACTTCTTCCCGGAATTCGCGGATGACGAACGCTTCTGGTGCCATCCCATCGCCAACCAGGCGAAACCGGGCAGCCTGCCCAAGGTGAACGCCGCGCCCGTGATGGCGGGAGAATAGCGATGGCGCTGGAACTGAAGACCGTCGCCGCACCGCGCGTTCCGGTTCGCTATTACGAGGGCGGTTCGGGAACGCGGCTGGTGTTCCTGCATGGCGCGGGTGGCGTGATGCCCGGCGATCCGCTGCTGGAGAAACTTTCGCAGAAATATCATCTCTATGCGCCGCTGCTGCCCGGCTATGGCGACAGCGAGGAGTGCGGCGAAATCCGCGACATGCTCGACTTCGCGCTGCACACGGCGGATGTCATCGATGCGCTCGGCCTGAAGGATCCGATCCTCGTCGGCCATTCCATGGGCGGCATGATTGCGGCGGAGATGGCGGCGATTGCGCCCCATGACACCACGCGGCTCGGCCTCATCGCGCCGGCGGGATTGTGGATAGACGATCATCCGATCCCCGATCTCTTCGCGACGATGCCCTATGAATATCCGAACCTACTGTTCCACAACGCGGAGCAGGGGGCGGCGTTGCTTACTGCGAACACGCGCGTCGACGATCCGGAGTGGCTGAAGGCCTTCCTCGTCACCAATGCCCGCCAGCTGGGCATGGCGGGCAAGATCCTGTTCCCGATACCGGAGCGCGGATTGTCGTCACGGCTCTATCGCATCAGGGCGAAGACACTGCTGATCTGGGGCGACAGCGACCGGCTGATTTCCCCGGTTTATGCGCAGGCGTGGAAGAAGGGCATCAAGGGCGCGGAGCTGGTCGCGATCCCCGAGGCCGGCCATATGGTCACCATCGAAAAGACCGATCAGGTCGTGAACGCGCTCGCGCGGCTGGGTTAGGAGAAAGTCATGGCCGAATTCGATCTCGTCATTCGCGGCGGCAATCTGGCCGATGGTACTGGCAGCGCGATCCGCGAGGCAGATATCGCGGTGAAGAACGGCAAGATCGCCGCTGTTGGCAAGGTGACCGGCAAGGGCACCGAAGAGATCGACGCCAAGGGCCTGCTCGTCACGCCGGGCTTCGTAGACATCCACACGCACTACGACGGGCAGGCGACGTGGGACACGCGGCTTCAGCCGTCAAGCTGGCACGGCGTGACCACCGCGGTGATGGGCAATTGCGGCGTCGGCTTCGCGCCGGTGCGCGAGGCAGATCGCGATCGCCTGGTCGAACTCATGGAGGGCGTGGAGGACATTCCGGGCGCGGTGATGAACGAGGGCCTGAAATGGAACTGGCATTCGTTCGGCGACTATCTCGACGCCGTCGAAGCACGCCCGCGCGATATCGATATCGCCGCGCAACTGCCGCATGGCGCGCTGCGCGTCTATGTGATGGGGGAGCGTGGCGCGAAGCTGGAGCCGGCGACGGAAGCGGATATCGCGCAGATGCGCGCGCTCTCGGCCGAAGCCATGCGCGCCGGCGCGATCGGTTTCTCCACCTCGCGCTCGCTGAACCATCGCACGGTGAAGGGCGATCCGACGCCGAGCCTGCGTGCCACCAAGGCCGAGTTGATGGGCATCGCGTTGGGCATGAAGGATGCGGGCTCCGGCGTGATCGAGTTGCTGTCGGATTTCAACAATCCCGACGCGCAGACCGAATTCAACATGCTGCGCGACCTGGTGAAGGAAAGCGGGCGGCCGCTGTCGTTCTCGCTGGCGCAGGGTGGAAGCTGGGCAGATGGCTGGAAGGGCCTGCTCGCCATGATCGAAAGTGCGAACAGGGACGGCCTGCCGATCAGGGGGCAGGTGGCGCCGCGGCCCATTGGCCTGCTCCTCGGATTGCAAGGCACGCTCAATCCCTTCATCGCGCACGAGGCATTCGCAGCGATCAGGGACAAGCCGCTGGCGGAGAAGGTGCGGATCATGCGCGACCCTTCGTTCCGCGCGCGCATCATGGCGGAGAACGATGCGAAGCAGACGCATCCACTTGCCCGCCGCGTGATGGCGTTCGACCAGATATATCCGCTGGGCAATCCGCCGGATTACGAACCGCCCCGCGAAACCGCGATCGCGATGCAGGCCCAGCGCATGGGCCGCGATGCGGCGGACGTGGCTTACGATCTTCTGCTGGAAGACGAGGGCCGGGCCTTCCTGTTCTCGCCCTTTGCGAACTATGTGAACTACAACCTCGATTGTTGCGGCGAGATGATCGCCCATCCCAACACGTTGATGGGTCTCGGCGATGGCGGCGCGCATGTCGGCATCATCTCGGATGCCAGCTACACGACCTATCTCCTGGCCCATTGGGGCCGTGACCGTAGCCACGGCCGCTTCGGGATTCCGTATCTGGTGAAGCGCCAGACATCGGACACCGCGCGCGCCGTGGGCATGTTGGATCGCGGTGTGGTGGCGCCGGGTATGAAGGCAGACATCAACATCATCGACTTCGACAGGCTGCGCGTGAACGCACCGAAGATGGCGTTCGACCTTCCCGCCGGCGGCAAGCGTCTGCTGCAGGGCGCCGACGGCTACGTCGCCACCATCGTCTCGGGCAATGTGACCTACCGTGATGGCCAGGAAACCGGCGCGCTCCCCGGCAAGCTGGTGCGCGGCCCGCAGAAGGCGCCAAGCCCCTGACTTTCCGTCAGTTTTGGGTGTTTCCGGAGGGTGGAATCGCTTGACCGCGAATTAGTTTCATATGAAACTATCGCGGTCGCGCCCATCAAAAGGAAAAACAAACATGGCGGATCTCTGGGAAAACCCGATCGGCACGGACGGCTTCGAGTTCGTGGAATACACCGCGCCCGATGTGAACAAGCTTCACAATTTCTTCGAGCAGATGGGTTTCCGCGCGGTCGGCCGCCACCGCTCCAAGAACGTGACGCTGTACCGGCAGGGCATGAGCAATTTCATCGTCAATGCCGAGCCCGGGAGCCATGGCGCGCGCTTTGCCAAGGCGCATGGCCCGTCGGCCTGCGCGATGGCGTTCCGCGTGAAGGACGCGGCCTATGCCTACAGGAAGCTGCTGGAGCTGGGAGCGACGCCGTTTCACCAAAGCACCGTCGGCCCGATGGAACTGAACATTCCCGCCATCGAGGGGATCGGCGGCAGCGCGATCTATCTGGTCGACCGCTACGGCGATCGCTCGATCTATGACGTCGACTTCATTCCCACCGACCCGTCGAAAGGCTTGGAGCACAAGGGCGCGGGGCTCACCTATATCGACCACCTGACGCACAACGTCTTCCGCGGCAACATGGACAAGTGGGCGAGCTTCTACGAGAAGCTCTTCAATTTCCGCGAGATCCGCTATTTCGACATCGAGGGCAAGCTGACGGGCCTCAAGTCCCGCGCGATGACGAGCCCGGACGGCAACATCCGCATCCCGATCAACGAGAGCTCCGACGACAAGTCCCAGATCCACGAATATCTGGAGGAGTACAAGGGCGAAGGCATCCAGCATGTCGCCATGGGAACCGACAACATCTATGAGTCCGTGGAGGCGCTGCGCGCGCGGGGCATCGCATTCCAGGATACGCCCGGCACCTATTACGACCGCCTCGACAACCGCATCAAGGGACATGGCGAAGACGTGCCGCGCCTGCGCCGCGATGGAATCCTGATGGACGGCGCGCCGGAGGATACCGGCCTGCTGCTGCAGATCTTCACGCAGAACGCCATCGGCCCGATCTTCTTCGAGATCATCCAGCGCAAGGGCAACCCGGGCTTCGGCGAAGGCAATTTCAAGGCGCTGTTCGAGAGCATCGAAGCCGACCAGATCAAGCGCGGCGTGCTGAAGGACACCAATACAGGAGCGCACTGAGATGGCCTCGAAGAACTGGATCGAATTTCCGCGCGTCGAAGGTGAAACTTCGAAGCAGGCGCATGCCGATCTTCCGGCCGGCACCTATGAGCGCGAGATCGGGCGCGACGGATTCTTCGGGCCGGCCACGCACATCTACCACAAGCATCCGCCCACGGGCTGGACCTCGTTCGACGGCCCGCTGCGCCCTCGCGCCTTCGATGCCGTGAAGGCGATCGAGAAGGGCGACCCCAACCGGATCATTCCGCTGCTGAGCAACGCAAGCTGTAAGATCGACATCTGGCGCTGCCACGCGTCGATGCCGACTCTGGCGCGCAACGCGGACGGGGACTTGCTGTTCTTCATCCACGCGGGCGAGGGCGACCTGTTCTGCGATTTCGGACACCTTCCGTATCGCGAGGGGGACTACATTCTTTTGCCGCGCGGAACGATGTGGCGGCTGGAGACGAAACAGCCGACGACCGTGCTGCGCATCGAAGCGACGAATGGCAGCTACAAGCTGCCCGAGCGCGGAATCCTCGGCCCGCATGCAATCTTCGATCCGGCGGCACTGGAAACGCCCAGGCTGGACGACGTTTTCAAGTCGCAACGCGACGGCGAATGGACCGTGAGCGTGAAGCGTCGCGGCGAGCTGACGAAGATCACCTATCCGTTCAATCCGCTGGATGCGGTGGGCTGGAAAGGCAATCTCACGGTGCTGAAGCTGAACTGGCGCGACATCCGGCCGGTGATGAGCCACCGCTATCATATCCCGCCCAGTGTGCATTCCACTTTCGTGGCGGACCGGTTCGTCGTGTGCACGTTCGTGCCGCGGCCGATCGAAAGCGATCCCGGCGCGCTGAAGGTGCCATTCTACCATTCGAACGACGACTACGACGAAGTGATCTTCTACCACCAGGGCGAATTCTTCAGCCGCGACAACATCCATCCCGGGATGATGACGTGGCACCCCAACGGCTTCACGCACGGGCCGCATCCCAAGGCATTCGCCGCGGGGCAGAAGGCGGCCAAGACGATGACCGATGAAGTGGCCGTGATGATCGATGCGCGCGATCCGCTGGACATGCTGGAAGCGGCGGAAAGCACGGAAGACCGCGGTTACGCCGACAGCTGGAAGCCAAAGGCATGAAGCTCGCGTCTCTGAAAGGCGGCAGGGACGGCCAGCTCGCCGTTGTTTCGCGTGATCTTTCGCGCTGCATTCCCGTTCCACATATCGCCATGACGATGCAGCAGGCACTGGACTCCTGGGCCGACGCGTCGCTGGTGCTCATGCGCATCTACGATCTGCTGAATGAAGGCCCGATGGCCGGCGAGCGGCCGTTCGATTCTAAAGCCTGCGCCTCGCCGCTGCCGCGCGCCTTTCAATGGGCGGACGGGTCGGCGTACGTCACGCATGTGGAGTTGGTGCGCAAGGCGCGCGGCGCCGAGATGCCGCCGAGCTTCTGGACCGATCCGTTGATGTACCAGGGTGGTTCGGATTCCTTCATCGGCCCCTGCGATCCGATCTTCGCGGCCGACGAAGCCTGGGGCATCGACTTCGAAGGCGAGGTCGCCGTCATCACCGATGACGTGCCGATGGGCACGGATGCCATGCATGCGGGGCGTCACATCAAGCTGCTGATGCTGGTGAACGACGTCAGCCTGCGCAACCTGATCCCTGCGGAACTCGCCAAGAATTTCGGTTTCTTCCAGTCCAAGCCTGCGAGTGCTTTTTCGCCCGTGGCGGTCACGCCGGACGAGATCGTGGATAGCTGGCGGGACGGGAAGGTGCACCGGCCGCTGACCTTGACCTACAACGGCAAGCCCTTTGGCCACCCGGATGCCGGCGTGGACATGACGTTCTCGTTCCCGCAGCTCATCGCCCACGCCGCGAAGACCCGCGCGCTTGCCTCCGGCTCCATCGTCGGTTCCGGCACCGTGTCGAACAAGAGCGGCGATGTCGGCTCGGCATGCCTTGCGGAAAAGCGCACGCTCGAAACCATCCAGAACGGCAAGCCGGTGACGCCCTTCATGAAATTCGGCGATCGTATCCGCATCGAGATGTTCGATGCCGATGGCAAGTCGATCTTCGGCGCCATCGACCAGGAGGTCCGCCATTATGAGCAGTGACTTCGCGCTCTACGGCTATTTCCGCTCCTCCGCCGCCTTCCGCGCCCGTATCGCGCTGAATCTGAAGGGTATCAAGCCGGAGCTCCGGTTCGTCCACTTGCTCAAGGACGGCGGCCAGCAGCACACGCCGGAATACAAGGCGCTGAACCCGCAGGAGCTCATCCCCGCGCTGGTGCATGACGGCCACACGATCACCCAGTCTCTGGCGATCATCGAATATCTGAACGAGATCGTGCCCGAGCCGCCGCTGTTGCCGAGAGACGCCTATGGCCGCGCCCGTTGCCGTGAGCTGGCCTATGTCGTGGCCTGCGACATCCACCCGGTGAACAATCTGCGCATCGGCCAGTACATGAAACGCAAATTCGACAAGACGGACGAAGACGTCTTCGACTGGCACCGCCACTGGATTGCGGTCGGCTTCGATGCGTTGGAAAAGATGCTCTTGACCTCGGAGGACACGGGCGAATATTGCCATGGCGACACGCCGACCATCGCCGATATTTGCCTCATCCCGCAGGTTGCCAATGCGCGGCGCGTGAAGATGGACATCGGAAATTGGCCCACCATTGCGCGCATCGAAGCGCATGCGCTCACCACCTCCGCCTTCGACGCGGCTTTGCCGAAGAACCAGCCCGATGCCGAGTGATGTCAAAACGCTCGAGCATCCGACGCTCGATCTGGATCACTTCCTGCCTTACAGGTTGTCGATCCTGTCCAATCGCGCGTCCGATGCCATCGCGCAGCATTATTCGGATCGTTTCGGCCTGTCGGTTCCGGAATGGCGCGTCATGGCCGTGCTGGGCCAGACGCCGGGCATGTCGGCGCGGGACGTGGCGCAGCGGACGGCGATGGACAAGGTGCAGGTCAGCCGCGCCGTGGCCTCGCTGGTGGACGCGCGTCGCGTGAAGCGCGACGGCGATGAAGTCGACGGCCGCATCACCCGGCTGTCGCTGACGGCGAAAGGTCGGGCGATCTATGACGAGGTCGTGCCGCTGGCGTTGCACCTGGAGGAAGTCTTCCTCGCGGCGCTGGCGCCGGAGGAACGCAAGACCCTCAACAAGCTGATGGACAAGCTGACCGACCGGATCAGCCACCTCTCCGTCATTCCTTCACAATCAGAATAGCCAGTGCCTTCGGCCCATGCGCGCCGAGCTCGAGCGTCTGCTCGATGTCGCCCGTGCGCGAGGGGCCGGTGACGAAGTTGAGCGTGTGCGGCAGACCGGCCACCTTCACGCGCGCGATGACATTCTCCATGTTCGGCAGGATATCGGACGCCTTCAGCACGGCGATCTCGAAGGCGGGGCGGAAATGCCACGACGCGGGATTCCCGGCAGATGCCGGATAGGCGAGTGTGCCGGTCTCGGCAATACCGAACGGCGCGGTAGTGAGCGCCGCGTCATCCGGTCCTGGCGGCGTGCGCATTATGGTGAGCGTCCCGACCGCCGCTGTGCCGGCGCCTGGCGGAACATGAATTTCGGCGGGCAGGTTTCGGCTGCGAAGGAGATCCGCAATCGCAGCGGGAATTTCGCTCGCATTGTCGAGGATGCGCACGTCTGCGTTCACCGCGGATGCCCGTTCGGAGAAGGTTGAGACAGGATCCGTTGGAGCTGCCGGCGGAACATAGGACGAAGGCCGTTCCGTGCTGCGCACGCGTTGCGCCCGGATCGCATTCAGGATGCCCTCCCGCGCGCTCATCGCCTTGCCTTCCACATGTCGTGGAACGTCCGGCCTTGCGGCGCCGGCAGATCGCGCACCGCGAACCAGCCGCCCGGAAGCGGCAAGGCCGCGATATGTCCACGCCTGCCGCCGATCAACTTGAGAAATCGCGCAGCGACGCCCGTCACCGCGCGATAGAGCGTCGGGCGTTTCGCAAAGAACGCCCAGATGCCAAGGCCCGCGACAAAGCTCTTCGGCGCCAACCCGCTCGCATGCTCGCGCGCGCGCCAGTGCCGCATGATCGCCGGCAGCGGAATCTTCACCGGGCACACTTCGGCGCAGCGCCCGCAGAAAGTGGACGCGTTGGCGAGGTGTGCGGCATTGGCCACGCCGAGCATCCCCGGATTGAGGGCCGCGCCGATGGGGCCGGGATATGTAGCGCCATAGGCATGCCCGCCAACGGCGCCATAGATCGGGCAGTGGTTGAGGCAGGCCGAACAGCGGATGCAGCGCAGCACCTCTTCCGCCTCACCGCCGATCAGCCGCGAGCGGCCATTGTCGACCAGCACGACGTGGAAATTCTTCGGGCCATCATCGGCGGACGGGCCCAGCATCACCGACACGTATGAGGATATGTCCTGCCCGGTGGCGGAGCGCGTGAGCAGGCGCAGAAGCACCGCGGCATCATCCAGATTTGCGCAGACTTTCTCGATGCCGGTCAGCACAATGTGCGTCTTCGGCAGAAGACGGGTGAGATCGCCATTGCCTTCGTTGGTGACGATGATTGCCGCGCCTTCCTCGGCGGTGAGAAAGTTGGCGCCGGTGATGCCCGCATCCGCCGCTTCGAATTGCGCGCGCAGAAGCTGGCGTGCCTCGCCGACCAGCGCCTGCCGCTCGTCCAGATTGCGCGCAGGGTCGAGCGCAGTATGCGCATCGCGGAACGTCTGCGCCACCTGCTCTTTGTGCAGGTGAAATGCCGGGGCGATTATGTGGCTGGGCGGTTCCTTGCGGAGCTGGATGATGTATTCGCCCAGATCGGTTTCCACCGGGATCAAGCCGTTTGCTTCGAGGAACGGGTTGAGCGCGATTTCCTCGCTCACCATGGACTTGCCCTTGGTGACGGTCCTGGCACCAGCTTCTTTCAGAATTCCGAGAACGACTTCGCGCGCCTCTTTCGCGTCGCGCGCCCAGTGCACCTTGCCGCCGCGCGCTGTCACGGCGCGCTCGAACTGCTCCAGCAGGGTGTCCAGATGGGTGAGCGAGAAATCGCGGATGGCGCGGCCCTGTTCGCGCAAAACTTCCCAGTCGCCGCCGAAGCGTTCGATGGCCAGCGCACGGTTGGCGCCGAAATGGGTTTTCAACCGCCCGAGCGCTGTTTTCAGGCTTTCGTCCGCCAGCGCCGCTTTCGAGGCGGCGGGGAAATCGCGCGGGCTCTGGTTCATGGCTCGCCGAGCGCGGGATCGTGCATGTCCGCCAGGACTTCGGCGATGTGGCGGACTTTTATCGCGTGGCCCTGCCGCTCCATGCGTCCCGCCAGATGCAG
>DATIVW010000132.1:0-10223 GCA_035465595.1 Rhizomicrobium sp.
TCCTTCGCCGTCTCGATCAGCTTGTCGATGATGTGCTGCGGCGTCGGCATGTCGGGATTGCCCATGCCGAAATCGATGATGTCCTCGTTGCGCGCGCGCGCCTCCGCCTTGAGGCGGTTCACTTCCTCGAAGACATAGGGCGGCAACCGCCGGATGCGGTAGAAATCTGTCTGCATCGCGCTGGAACTCTCGGTCCGCGCGATCATCGCGCGAGCGGCAAAACATCGGGGCAATTGTGCAGCGCGTCAATATGCGGCCGCGGCATGCGGCGAGAGCGGCCTTAGCGTCAAAAAGCCCGCGGATTTCCACGGCTTCCGCGGTTGACTGGGGCATCCCCCGCCCTACACTCCGGCCCCGTTCGAACGATTTCCTCGGTGATTCCACATGGCGGAAATTCCGCACCCGCACGGCGCCCGCCCGCGCCCGCTTTCCCCGCATCTTCAGATCTATCACTGGGCGGTGACGATGGTGACATCGATCACCCACCGCATCACGGGAGTCGGCCTCTATGCCGGCATCGTGTTCATAGGCTGGTGGCTTGTTGCGGCCTCGATGGGGCCGGAGGCCTATGAGCCTTTCCTGAAGGCAGCCGCAAATCCGATCGGCCAGATTGTGCTGTTCGGATTCACGCTGGCGGCAACCTATCATCTGCTGAACGGGATTCGCCATCTGGCATGGGACCTGGGTTATGGCTTCCTGCCCAAGACGGCCATGTGGAGCGGCATCGCCGTCGTCGCGCTCACGATCGTGATCGCCGTCGGCGTGTTCGCGTGGGCTTACACGGTCCGCATGGGAGGGCCGATAACATGAGATCCGAAACACCCTTGCATCGCATCGAAGGCCTCGGTGCAGCCCATTCCGGGACGCAGCATTTCTGGCGTGAGCGCATCACGTCGGTCGCGCTCATTCCGCTCACCATCTGGTTCGGCTTTGCAGCGCTGGCGCTTGTCGGCGCCCGTGAGGTCGACGTGCTGACATTCTTCCAGCATCCGTGGAACGCCGGACTGATGGGCCTTTTCATCATCACCGTGCTCGTCCACTCGACAATCGGCATGCAGTCGGTGATCGACGATTACGTTCAGCAGCCGGGCCTCAAGGTGCTGTCGCTGCTTCTCAACCGCGGCTTCGCCTGGCTGACGGGCGCCGTCTGCCTCGTCGCCCTGCTGCGCATCGTTTCTTAGAAAGACCAAGATGAGCACCCCCGCATATCCTATTACCGATCACACTTTCGACGTCGTCGTCGTCGGCGCCGGCGGCTCGGGCCTGCGCGCCACGCTGGAATGCGCCGCGCTGGGCCTCAAGACCGCATGCGTCACGAAGGTGTTTCCGACCCGCAGCCATACGGTGGCAGCGCAAGGCGGCATCGCCGCATCGCTCGGCAACATGGGCGAGGACGACTGGCGCTGGCACATGTACGACACCGTGAAGGGGTCAGACTGGCTGGGCGACCAGGACGCCATCGAATATCTCTGCAAGAGCGCGCCGGCAGCGGTGTACGAGCTGGAGCACTACGGCCTGCCCTTCAGCCGCACCGAGGACGGCAAGATCTACCAGCGCGCCTTCGGCGGAATGACCTCGCATTACGGCAAGGGCATCGCACAGCGCACCTGCGCCGCCGCCGACCGCACGGGCCACGCGATGCTGCACACACTGTACGGCCAGTGCGTGAAGCACGAAGTGAACTTTTTCATCGAATATTTTGCGCTCGACCTGATCGTGGAAGATGGCGCGGTGCGCGGCCTCATGGCGTGGAACCTGGACGACGGCACGATCCATCGCTTCCGGGCCCACAAGGTCATCCTCGCGACCGGCGGCTATGGGCGCATCTACCAGTCCTGCACCGGCGCGCACACGCAGACCGGCGACGGCAACGCGATGGTGCTGCGCGCGGGCCTTCCCTGCCAGGACATGGAGTTCGTGCAGTTCCACCCGACGGGCATCTATGGCGCCGGCGTGCTGATCACCGAAGGCGTGCGCGGCGAAGGCGGCTATCTCACCAATTCCGAAGGCGAGCGCTTCATGGAGCGCTATGCCCCGAACGCGAAGGACCTCGCCTCGCGCGACGTGGTTTCACGCGCCATGACAATCGAGATCCGCGAAGGCCGCGGCGTGGGCCCGCTGAAGGACCACATCCATCTGCACCTGTCGCATCTGGATCCGAAGATCATCCACGAGCGGCTGCCCGGCATCTCCGAAAGCGCGCGCATCTTCGCGGGCGTGGACGTGACCAAGGAGCCGATCCCGGTTTTGCCGACGGTGCATTACAACATGGGCGGCATCCCCACGCTCTACACCGGCGAAGCGGTGACGCTGAAGAACGGCAATCCGGACACCCTGATCCCCGGCCTGATGGCCGTGGGCGAAGCGGCCTGCGTGTCGGTGCATGGCGCCAACCGCCTCGGCTCTAATTCGCTGATCGACCTCGTCGTGTTCGGCAAGGCGGCGGGCGTGCAGGCTGCGAAGTCCATCACGCCCGGAGAGCCGCATGCCGACCTGCCCAAGGATGCCGGCGACAAGGCGCTCGCCCGCCTCGACAAGTATCGCAACGCCCGGGGCAAGACGCCCACCGCCCAGATGCGCGCGGCAATGCAGAAGGCCATGCAGGACGATGCCGCGGTGTTCCGCACCGGCGAGACGCTCAACAACGGCCGCAAGCGGATCGACGAGATCTATCGCGGCATCGGCGACATCGGCGTCAGCGACCGCTCCATGATCTGGAATTCCGATCTGGTCGAGACGCTGGAATACGAGAACCTCATCCAGCAGGCGATCGTAACCATCGAGGGCGCGTGCACGCGCGAGGAAAGCCGCGGCGCGCATGCCCGCGAGGACTTCCCCAACCGCGACGACCAGAACTGGATGAAGCACACGCTGTCGTGGCTGGACGACAAGGGCTGGGCGAAGCTCGATTACCGCCCGGTGCACACCTATACGCTCTCCAACGACGTCGAATACATCCCGCCGAAGGCACGGGTGTACTAGCCGCCGCGGAGCGGGTGCCGCCCGGCGGCAACTCTTTCGTCTTGTTCAGGCGATGATCACTTCAGCGCCTTGATCGCCGCCGCGATCTCCGCCCCCTTCGCCTGCCGGAAGGCGATGCAGCGGTCGATGCGGTCCTCGTTCTCCTTCAGCGTGCGTGGCGTGCCGGTGAGCTGCGCCGTCTTGGGGCCGAGGAACGCGGCCAGATCGGTCTTCGCGGCCGGATCGCAGGCGAACTTCAGGATGTCGGGCATCGCGGACATGCCGTCGGGCGACAAACGCTTCAGAAGCGCGTCGTAGTTCGACTTGAACCATGCCCAGGCGACATCGCGGCCCTTGGCCTCGCCTTGCAGATAGCGGAACACGTAGCGCACGTCGCCGGTGCGGATGGCGGGCGTGAGAGACATGTCGAGCAGCTTGCGCAGCGTCGCCTCGTCGTTCGACCCGGCGACCGCATAGATCGCGCTGCGGTTGAAATACTCGTCCTGCGACTTTTGCATGGCGTCCATCACGCTGTCCGCGAATGGCGCGCCCTCGGACTGCACCCCGGCGCGCATCGCTTCCTGCAGAAGCTCCGGCGCGATGCCGCCGCTATCCGCGCCGTTCGAAGCCAGATAGCCGTGCGCGGCCTTGGTAAGCTGCGCGATCAGCGCCGGATCGCGTCCTTCCTCGACCAGAAGCTGGACCAGGTACTGGCGCATCAACGTCTCGGCGGGCTTCTCGCCCGCGCGCGCCGCCAGGCCAAGCGGAGCGAGCCGCGGCCCGAATGTCGCGCGCACAAAGGCTTGCAGCTTGGCCTGCACGGCGGGCGCAACCACGCCGGTCACCCGCAGCTCGCGCAGCGAATCCGTCAGGTTGAAGGAATCGCGATGATCGCTCTCCAGGAGGTCCCATTGGCCCGCCTGCGCCAGCGATTTTATCACGCCGAAATAGTCCGCCGCCGTGCCGTAGCCGCCGCGCATGGCCGCATCGACATTGTGGAACAGCGTGAACTGGTCGGCGGCATCGAGCATGGGCGCAGCTCCGATCCATTTGCTCCAGTCCTCCTCGTCGCCGGAGAAGCGGTAATATCCTGCCCCCTCCGCGTTCGGAAATATCTGGACCGGGCACTTGTCGCCCAAGGTCACTTGTGTGGCGGGCGGCGTGACGATCTGGCATGTGCGCGCGCCATCTGCCGTGAGGCACATCGGCACGGTCCAGTCATGTGTAACGGGGGTAATGCCGACGCTGGTGTAAGGCGATTGGCCCACATTCACGCCCGGCGTTCCCGGCGCGCAAGCGAGCTGTGTCTTCAGCAGCGGAATTCCGGGCTGATTGATGAAGCTGTTGAACGCATCCACGATCTCCGGATGGTTGGTGGCGGCCGCGACCGTACCGATGAAATCCTGCGCGCTGGCGTTGCCGAAGGCGAACTTGGAAAGATAGGCGTGGATGCCCTTCTGCCAGTCCGCCGGGCCGACATAGCTTTCGAACATGGCGAGGATGGCCGCGCCCTTCGAATAGGTGATGTCGTCGAAGGCATTGTCGATGTCGTCGGGATTGTTCACCGGATTGTGGATCTGGCGCGCGCTCGGGAGTTCGTCGAGGCGCATGACGGCCAGCGATGAATTGAGCGTCTCACGGCCGAATTCCTGATCCGGCTTCACCTGGGCGGAGATCTTGCTCGACATCCACGTCGCGAAGGATTCGTTCAGCCAGATGTCATCCCACCATTTGGGCGTCACGAGATCGCCGAACCACTGATGAGCAAGCTCATGCGCCTGCACGTCCAGGCTCTCGCGCTTCTGCTCCAGCGGCGCGCTATCGTCCATCAGGAGCAACTCTTCGCGGAACGTTACCGCGCCCGCGTTTTCCATTGCCCCGGCCGCGAAATCCGGCACCGCCAGCACGTCGAGTTTCGGGTATGGATAGCCGACACCGTAATAGGATTCGAGGTGCTCGACGACCGAGGGCGTGAGCGACAACGCATATTTCAGCTTCGCCCCCATTCCCCTGGCCGTCACGCCGCGAAGATGCACCGGATGATCGCGCCATGCGTTCGCCGGGATATCGCCGCCATCCACGATGTCGAGCGGTCCGACGGCGATCGCCACGAGATAGGTCGGCAGCGGCTTGGTCTGCTGGAATACCCATTTCATCATGCCGTCGCCGACACCGCTGTCGGTGACGACGGGCGTGTTCGCGATGACCTTGTCGTCCACCGGCGCGGTCACCGAGATGTCGAATGGCGTCTTGTATCCAGGCTCGTCGAAGCCCGGGAACATGCGCCGTGCGTCGATATTCTCGAACTGGGTAAACGCGTAGGCATCGCCGGCCTTCGTGACCACCTTGTAAAGCCCCGCCAGCGACGGATTGAAGGGCGCGTCATAGTCGAAGACCAGCTTCGCCTTGCCGGCCGGAATCGTCTCGCCGAAATTCAGATACGCCACGCCCGAAGGATCGACCTGCGCATAGGCGATCTGCACCTTCCTGCCGGAAGGCAGCAGCGCGAAGGCGGACTTCACGTTCAGTTCGTTGCCGTCGATGAACAGCGTCTTGCGCGCGGTATTGAAGGTGACGTCAATTTCGGCGTGCCCGGCAAAACGATCCTTCTTCGGATCGATCGTCACGCTGATCGCGTAGTGCGATGGCGTTGCTGCGCGCGGCAGCGGGCCGAGTGGTATCTGCTCGTCGGGCTTCGTGATGGGCCTGGGCACGGCGGCGGCGACCTGCGCGTCCTTCTTGTGCTGATCGTTCTTGCCGCAAGCCGAAAGCAGCGCCAGCGCCGAGAGCAGCGCGGCCGAAAGCAAATACCGGGACATGGAAAACACAGGCGAGAGTTGCGGCGCCAGATTAGCCGAACTTCTCGATTCGCCAATCGTGTCGCCCGATGGAACTTTGATTGGAAGGTGCCCCCGGCGTAATGGTCCGGGGGCGTGCGACTTCTACTTGCCCTTCCATTGCGGCGGACGTTTCTGCGCGAACGCCATCGGGCCCTCGACGAAGTCCTCGCTTCTGAACATCGCCGACACTGCCGGATATTTCGCCTGGGCCTTCAAGGCCGCTTCGACCGAAGGCTCGGTAAGGCCACGATAGACCGCTTGTTTGGAAGCCCGCACCGACATCGGCGACAGCTCCAGAATCTGCGCCGCCCATTTCTTCGCCGCGCTCATCAGGTCGGCCGGCGCCACGACGTCGTTCACAAAGCCGAGAGCTTGTCCTTCCTTCGCGCCGACGCGCCGCCCGGTGAGGATCATGCCCAGAGCACGCTTGTCGCCGATCGTGCGCGGCAGGCGATGGAGTCCGCCCGCGAGCGCCGCCAGGCCGACACGCGGTTCGGGCAAGGCGAAGGTCGCCGTCTCCGCCGCCACGACGATGTCGCAAGCCAGCGCGATCTCGAAACCGCCGCCCATGGCGAGCCCGTTCACCGCCGCGATCAGCGGCTTGTCGAGATCGAAGCGCGAGCACAGTCCGGCGAAGCCGCTTGCCGGCATCGACATCTTCCCGCCGCTCGCCTGGTATTTGAGATCGTTGCCTGCGCTGAACGCTTTCTCGCCCGCGCCGGTCACGATGGCGACCCATTGCGCCGGGTCATTCGCGAAGTCGTTGAAGATTTCATCCAGCTCGAAGTGCTGCGGCGGATGCAAGGCGTTCATCACCTCCGGCCGGTTCAGCGTGACGATGGTGAGCGGCCCTTCCCGTTCCACCTTGCAGAATTTGTATTCAGCCATCTGTGCGTTTCCCAGTGTTCCTGCCGGATTTTGGGCGGAGCACGCGGCCGACGGCAAGGCTTGGGTAACCATTTCTCTCTAGTTTCGGACCAGCGTGGCCTCGGATTACCGAATGTCGAACTACTGGATCGTCAGCGTCAGCGACCGGGCCTATGGCCCGTACACGACGGAGCAGATGGAAGGCTTCGCAGCGGAAGGCCGCCTTGCCGCTTCGTCGCTCATCGCGCGCGCGGGCGAAACCTCATTCCGTTCCGCAGGGGAAGAGCCGCAATTCTCCGCGCTGTTCCAGCCCTCGAAAATGAACCCGATGGCGCGCGATGACGTGCAGCAATCGCACGAACCCGCCACGGTGCAGAAATTCGGCCGCAGCGAGGAAAGCAAATCCGGCGAGAGGTCGCGTTTCGTGATCATCTCCGACATGAAGTCGCGTTCCATCCAGGGTGTCGAGGAAGAAATCCACAGGATGGGGTCCGCCTACTCCCTGCTGCCGCAGGTGTGGCTTCTCATGAGCGAATTGTCGGTCAACGCCATCCGCAATCTTCTGACGCCCCAGCTCGGCAAGCTGGATTCGCTGATCGTGGTGGATGCCACGCACGACAAGGCCGCATGGTTCAATTTTGGGCCCGAAGCGGACACGCGCATCCGCAAGCTGTGGAGCAAGGAAGCTCCGGTGAAGCGCCAGATCGCCTAACCGACCTGTTTCAGATCGCTCCGGAAGCGTTTGAAGTTTCTCACATAGACGTCTGACGAGATCCTGAGCATCGCAAGCTGCGGCTCCGACAGTTGCTTCACCGCGCGCGCCGGCGCGCCCAGGATCATCGAGCCGTCGGGAAATTCCTTGCCTTCCGAGATGAGCGAGTTCGCGCCGACAAGGCAGTTGTTGCCGATGCGGGAACGATTGAGCAGCGTCGATCCCATGCCGATCAGCGAGTTGTCTCCCACCGTTGTCGAATGAAGGATGACCTTGTGCCCCACCGTGACGTTGCTTCCGATGGTCGTGGGTTGACCCGGATCGGTGTGCACCACGGAGTTGTCCTGGACGTTGGAGTTTTCGCCGATGGTAATCCAGTCATTGTCTGCGCGGATCACCGCGCCGAACCACACGCTCGCGCCCTTCAGCAGCCGCACGCGGCCGATAAGCACGGCGTTCGGCGCAACCCAGTAATCGCCTTCCGCCGGCAGTTCCGGTTTCCAGTCACCCAGCGCATAGATCGGCATTGCAGGTCCATTTCCTTGGCTGGCGCGATTGTGACATCCGGAAGGCCGCAAGAAAAGTTCATCAACAAAAACGGACGCGTTGCGAATTTTTCGCTAGGCTTTCTTCAAGCTCGCTGAGTCGCGCGAGCTTAAAGGGGGCAGAGCTGGTGCAGATTTGCACTTTGCCAGTACCGACCGCCACACGGCCGAAATCCGCCGCCCTGAAGCTCACACGCTCAAAACAGCCCGCCGTTTCGTCACAAAACGGCGATTTTTCCCGTCATCGCAATCTGTCATTGTCCAGGGAGTACCCATGGCAAAGCGTTCCGCGCGTCGCAAGTATCGCGACAGTGCTTATGAATCCGACAATGTGCATGCGCTCTTTCCAACCGGCGGCTGGAGCCCGCTGGACAACGATCGCCAGGAGCGCGATCGAAAATACGTAAAAAACATCCGGGCGATGAGCCCGCTGCAGCAGAGGCTGATGGACGCGATCGAAGAACGCTCCGTCGTGCTGTCGCTGGGGCCGGCAGGAACCGGCAAAACCTACATCGCCATATCGAAGGCCGTGGAAGCCCTGGAGCAGAACAAGGTGAGCCGCATCGTGCTCTCCCGCCCCGCGGTCGAAGCTGGAGAGAGCCTCGGGTTCCTGCCCGGTGACATGCAGGAGAAGCTCGCGCCTTATCTGCGCCCGCTTTACGACGCGCTCAACGATCGCCTTGGGGGCAAGCGCCTCAAGGCACTGATCGCCGAGGGCGTCATCGAAATAGCGCCTGTCGCATTCATGCGCGGCAGGACGCTCAACAATGCGTTCATCGTCATCGACGAAGCCCAAAACTGTACTTACGGGCAACTCAAGATGCTGCTTACGCGCCTGGGCTGGCGATCCACGATGGTGCTGACCGGCGATCCCGACCAGACCGACCTGCTCCCCGGCATCTCGGGTTTCGGCGACATCGCAAACCGGCTGGAAAGCGTGCCGGAGATCTCGGTCGTCCGTCTGGGCGACGCGGACATCGTGCGCCACCCGCTGGTGGGCAGCATGCTGACGGTGCTCTAGACCGCGAGGATGACGGAAAGGCCGAAGAGGCCGATGATGAAGCTCCAATAGGCGCTTAACGCCGCGGCAAGCCAGAACGCCAACGCGGAACAAGCCTTCTTGCGCCAGGACCGGGCGGCGTTGTCGAACAACACGCTCGGTCCGGCCACGACCATCACGATGTAATAGGCAGCTTTCTTGCCGCTGGTCTCGGCCTTGGGCGCGATCAGCCGGTAGAGGTTCGCTACGATGCCGGAGAAGGCAAAGCCTCCCGTCATCGCAAAGAGAAAGACTTCAAGATTGTGCACCTGAACCACCGCATTCGCGTCCCGGAGCGGTCAGTTGCAGCCTCCGTGCCCGGGAATGCCGCTCCGGCCGGTAAAATTTGTGTCATTTCGGATCGGGAAACGCCCGCGGCCCCGAAACAGCCTTCCAGGCGTCCGATTTCCGGGCAGCGGCGGCAGTGCAACGCCACCACGAAATTAACCGTCACGCCGCGGCATCCACAGGGAATCGGCATGGAGCGTGATAAACACGCCCGAAGACATGACTCGCGAGAAACGCGATCCAGGAATGAGCCGGGCGAGCGATACCGAAGACGACGTGAAGCAGAGATCGGGATGGCTCATTCCGATCGCGGTCTTCATCGTGACCGCGGGACTGTCTGCGCTTTTCCTGCTCTACTATCTCGTTCCGGCGCCGACATCCTTCATTGAAGAGCACGCCGCGCCGACGTCGCGGGAAGACCCCGTGTCCTTGACCGTTAACGCCACGAAATTCTCGATCCCCGCGAATTACATCATGTTCGCCCGCGCGCGTCAGGGCGGCACCCTCAAGGAAGTTCAGCTTTTTACCACATTCCCCGAATTCAACGGCTACTCCGACTGGCACGCCTCGTCGTTTTCCGGCAATGCGGCGGACTCGCCGGTGATCTTCATCCTGCTGCGCGAAGAGCAGTTCAAGATCAGCGAGGCCGAGCGGCTGCAGCGCATCTACATGACCTATGTGCTCGATCCCGCGGGCAAGCCGGGACCGTTTGGTCTGACCCAGTATGTTTTTCGCGACGATTCCGGCTATCACGGCGAGGATCTTTTCGTCGGGCAGGACGCGGGAAAGCCCGTGGTGCTTCGCTGCGTGCGTTTCACCCAGCAGGTGCCGAGCCCCAGTTGCCTGCGCGACGAGCGCCTCACCAGCGGCGTGTCGCTCAGCTACAGGTTCAAGCGCGCCAATCTCGGCCACTGGCTGGAGATCGCGACCGGCATCGACAAGCTGATCGCATCGTTTCACGTGAAGTAATC
>DATIVW010000133.1:0-2928 GCA_035465595.1 Rhizomicrobium sp.
CGCCCAGCAGGCACTGCCCCCCCGCTCGCACGCTGGGTGTCGCTCTTTCGAAGGTACCGGTCATCCCCTCCCGGTACCCGCGCGTAACGGCGCACGGCGCCCGGTCGGCCCCCCGATCGGGCGCCTTTTTGTTTGCCCGGCTCGTTCTTTCAGGGATTCACCCGGCGCAGAGTGAGATTGATCCGGCCCCCGCCAGGGACCAGGCGGGATGTGCCGGCCGCCACCCGGTCGATGCCGTGATAGGCCAGCCGAGCCGGTCCGCCGAAGGCGAGAACATCACCGGAGGCCAGTTTCACGCTTCGCGTCGCTCCTTTGCGGCTGGTGCCGCCGATGCGGAAGACAGCGTCATCGCCCAGCGATACCGACAGCACCGGCGCCGCAAGCGCAGCTTCGTCCCGGTCCTGATGCAGGCCCATCTTCGCCGGGCCGCGATAGAGATTGACCAGGCAGCATTCCGGCGGCGCCTCATAGCCGGTGGCGCCGCTCCACAGATCGAGCAGCGCTTGGGGGATCGCAGGCCAGTTTTTTTTCGTCACCGGATGCGTCGGCTCATAGCGGTAGCCGCTGCGATCGGAGATCCAGCCCAGCGATCCGAAATTGGTTTCCTCGACCGAGAACGCCTTGCCCGATCCCGGCATGACCGGTCTGTAGAGCGGCGCAGTTTCAATTTTGACGAGAATCTCTTTCAGCAGGTTCTTCTGCGCATTCTCATCCAGCGCGCCCGGCCACAGATGCACACCATCCATGATCGCGAGTTTCGATGCGCCAAGCACCGCTCAGGCTCCCGGCGCCGTTCCGGGCAGGTAGAGACCGCGGAAGGAATCGCCGAGATTGCTGGCCTCGAGCCATGCCTTCAGGCGCTTGTCGGTGTAGCTCTCGGCGATCCATTGCGCGACCGGCCGCCCCTTCGCGTCGTCGCGGGCAAAGGTCAGAAACGGTTTCAGCCAGCGCTGCTGCGCCTTTGGGCGATGCAGATAGGGCCAGCGCGCGAACTGTTTTTCCGCGTCCGCGAAGGCGCTCCAGCCGTTGCGATGGATGATGTAGAGCGCACCGGCGAAACTCGAACGATCCTGGCCGCCCGAGCATTTCAGCAGCAGCGGCTTGGGCGCCGCATCGAAGGCGGCCAGAAGATCGAGCAGCATCTGCCCGGTGGGCAGACGGCGCGAATTCAGCATGGCATCGAAATGCGCGATGCCGCGCGCCGCCGTCACGCGCTTCTCGTAGCGCCACCACAGATGCGTTTCATTGGCGCCCCGCAGGTTGATCACGCTGCGGATGCCGTGCGCCGACAGGAACGGTCCCAAAAAGCCGGCATAAGCCTGCGCCGAACGCGCGGCTTCACCAGGCACGATCCAGTGAAAATTGTAGAGAATGTCGGCGGGCGAGCGCATGGCGCGCAACCTATGGGGGGCGGCCCGCAATCGCAACTTAGGGCGGCGTCGAGGTCGACTGCGTGGTATTGCCGGCCAGCCGGTCGAGAATGTCTTCGATGCTGGCGGGCGGCTTTTCTGTTGGAGCAGGTGCGGGCATCGCGTCAGGCGCTTCCGACGGTGTCGCATCCGCGATGGGCATCGCGGCCAGCGCCGGAAGCGGCTTCACCGGCAATCCTTTTTCCGCCTCTTCCATGAAGCTGTGGAAGACATGGGCGGGCAATGTGCCGCCGGTCGCATGCGCCATCGATGAATTGTCGTCATTGCCGACCCACACGCCGGTGACGAGATCGGCGGAGAAGCCGACAAACCAGGCATCGTGAAAATCCTGCGTCGTGCCGGTCTTGCCGGCACTGGGACGCTCGTCGAGCTTCGCGGCCTTGCCGGTGCCTGTCGCGACGACTTCCGCCATCATGCCGACGACCTCGGCCGCATCCTCCGGCGACATCACGCGGCCGGCGCCGGAACCCTTGCGATGCCAGATCACCGCGCCTTTGCGCGTCTCGATGTCGACAATGCCGTGCGGGATGACCGCATCGCCGCCATTGGCAAAAGGCGCGTAAGCAGCGGTCAGCTCCAGCGGCGTCACTGCCGATGAACCAAGCGCAAGCGAGGGCACCGGTTGCAGGTAAGAATTGATGCCGAGACGGTGCGCCGTCTTCGCAACGGCCCCGGGACCGACTTCCGCAGTGAGTTGCGCGGCAACGACGTTGGAAGATTTTGCGAAGGCGCGCGTCAGCGTGATCTCGCCTTCGAAATGTCCTTCGTAATTTCCAGGCTTCCAGCCATGGATGTCGACGGGTCCGTCATTCATCAGGTCTGACGGCTTGTGGCCGTGCTCGAACGCGGTGAGATAGACGAAGGGCTTGAACGCAGAACCCGGCTGGCGGAGAGCCATCGCAGCACGGTTGAACGGGCTTTGGCCATAGACACGGCCGCCGACCATGGCGCGGATCGCGCCATCCGGTGTCATCGCAACGAGCGCCGCCTGGCCGGCATGAAACTTGGCGGCATATTGGGCGAAATTCTGCGCCACTGCGCGTTCGGCAAGTTCCTGCGTGGCAAGATCGAAGGTGGTGTGCACCACGACCGGCTCGCTGATGCCACCGACGTAGGTCTGGATCTGGTCGATCACCCAGTCGGCAAAATAGCCGGAGCCGGGCGTCGCGGTGTCGCGCACGATACGCGGGCGCGTGGCCTGCGCCGCGGCGCGCTGGCCATCGGTGATGAAACCCGCATCCTCCATCGCGCGCAGCACCACCTGTCCGCGCTTCATGGAAGCATCCGCATCCGCCATCGGATTGTAGCGCGCCGGCGCCTTCACCGAGCCGGCCAGCATCGCCGCTTCCGGCAAGGTGAGCTGCGACGCCGGCTTGCCGAAGAAGCGCTCCGCCGCCGCCTCGATGCCGAAGGTGCCGGCGCCGAAATAGACGCGATTGAGATAGAGCGTGAGGATCTGATCCTTCGAGTAGCGTGACTCCAGATAGAGCGCGAGGAA
>DATIVW010000134.1:0-13563 GCA_035465595.1 Rhizomicrobium sp.
CGCTTCGCCGCATTCGGAGCAGGTCAGCACCGACGTGAAATCGTGCCCACAGGTCTTGTGGGTGTGCAGCATCGGCGGGCCGCGTCTGCCCGCATAGTGCTTGTCGCCCCAATGCACCAAGCTGATGATGACGGGATAGAGGTCCAGCCCCTTGTCCGTCAGCCGGTATTCGCAGCGCGGCGGGCTGTCCTGGTAGGGCACTTTCTTGAGGATGCCTTCGTCCACCAGCAGCGCCAGCCGCTCGGAAAGGACACGCCGCGCGATGCCGAGCTTTGCCTCGAATTCGTCGAACCGGCGCGTGCGCAGAAACGCCTCGCGCAGCACCAGCAGGGTCCAGCGGTCGCCGACCACCGCCAGCGAGCGCGCCAGCGAGCAATTTTCGCGTGATAATTCGTCCCAGCGCATATGCGCATTATGCATTTGACCAAGTCTTAAAACAAGACCTACCGTCTGCCTGGAAAGCGAGGTCCCATGGCCAGACGCAATGCCACCTGCGCGGTGATCGGCGCGGGCGATTACATCGGCTCCGCCATTGCCAAGCGTTTCGCGCGCGAGGGCTACACCGTGGTTGCCGGCCGCCGAAGCGGCGACAAGCTCGCCGCCCTGAAAGCGGAGATCGAGGCGGAAGGCGGAACCTGCGTCACCAAGGCCGTCGACGCCCGCAACGAAGAAGACGTGAAGATCTTTCTCGATTTGGCGGAGGAGACCGCGCCGCTGGAAGTCTGCATCTTCAACCCCGGTGCCAATGTGAATTTCCCGATCCTCGAAACCACCGAGCGCGTGTTCCGCAAGGTGTGGGAGATGGCGTGCTATGGCGGCTTCCTCACCGGCCGCGAGGCCGCACGCCTGATGCTGCCGAGAGGCAAGGGTACCATCCTCTTCACCGGCGCGACCGCTTCGTTGCGGGGCGGCATCGGCTATGCCGCTTTCGCGTCGGCCAAGTTCGGCCTGCGCGCGGTGGCGCAAAGCATGGCGCGAGAGCTTGGGCCGAAGAACATCCACGTCGCGCATCTCATCATCGATGCCGGCGTGGACACGGCCTTCGTCCGCGAGCGCATCAAGGCGCGCGGCGGCAATCCGGACGAGCTTCCACCCGACACGCTGATGGAGCCGGAATCGGTAGCGAGCGCCTATTGGTACCTGCACAGCCAGCCACGCGACGGCTGGACGCATGAGCTCGACATTCGCCCCTATGCGGAGAAATGGTGATGACGCCGAAAGTGGAATTTCTCTTCGATTTCGGGAGTCCCAATGCGTATTACGCGCACAAGGTGATCCCGCAGATCGAGAAGCGCACCGGCGTGAAGTTCAACTATGTGCCGGTTCTGCTGGGCGGCATCTTCAAGCTCACGAACAACCAGCCGCCCGCCATCGCCTTCGGCAACATCAGGAACAAGATGCCGTACGAGATGCTGGAGTCGCAGCGCTTCGTGAAGAAGCACAAGCTGACGCAGTTCAGGTTCAACCCGAACTTCCCGGTGAACACGCTTCAACTGATGCGCATGGCGGTGGCTGCGGAAGCGGCGGGAACCCTGCCGGCCTATGTGGACGCGATGTTCCATCACATGTGGGAGGAACCCAAAAAGATGGACGATCCGGCCATGATCCGCGCCGCGCTTCTCGAATCGGGCCTCGATGCCGACGCCCTGATCGCCGCGGCGCAGACGCCGGAGGTGAAGCAGGGTCTGATGAACAATACCGAGAAGGCCGTGGAATGCGGCGCCTTCGGCAGCCCCACCTTCTTCGTCGGCGACGAAATCTTCTTCGGCAAGAACACGTTGCCGGATGTGGAGGAGGAGATTTTGCGGGCCAAGACGGCCGCGTGAAATTCCCTTAACCCCACGGCGTCGTCCGGGTGGACTTTTGCGCTCCCGCTCCCCTATGTTCCGGCCATTCGCGACATATTAAGGCCCGAATTCTCCAAGAAGAATCGGCTTTCCGCGCCACATGCTCGTTCAGGGGTTGAGATCACGATGAAACGCCGCCTTTCCGTCATGCTGTCCCTCGCCGCCCTCGTGTTGGCCGCGCCCGCACTGGCCGACGCCCCCACGACCCTGGGCAGCTACAAGGCGTGGACGGCGCTGACCGTCGGCACCGGCGACAACAAGACCTGCTATGCGATCTCCAGCCCGCAATCGACTTTGCCCGCGAAAGCCAAGCGCGATCCGATCGGCTTCCTGCTCACCGACTGGCCGTCGCGCCATGCGAAGGCGGAGCCGGAAGTGAATCCCGGCTACCAGTACAAGGACGGCAGCACCGTCTCCGTTCAGGTCGGTGCCGACAAGTACGACTTCTTCACCAAGAACGATGGCGGGCAGGGCGGTGCGTGGATGAAGGACCCGAAGGACGAAGCGCGCCTCGTCTCCGCCATGCGCTCGAACGGGCAGATGATCGTCACCGGCGTCTCCAAGCGCGGAACGATGACGCACGACACCTATTCGCTCGCGGGCGTCTCCGACGCGCTCGATAAGATCCACGCCGAATGCAAGATGTAGATAATTTCCTCCCCGTTTACGGGGGAGGTGCTGAGCGAGCCTTCGCGAGCGAAGTGGAGGGGGGCGCGGCGCAGAGCCCCCTCTGGCTCACTCCGTTCGCCACCTCCCCCGTGAACGGGGGAGGAAAATCGCGATGATCGCGCTATATAGAGAACAATGACGACTTCAACCAACCTCATTGGCCTCTCCCCTGCGGAGATGAAAGCCGTTCTTCTCGAAGCGGGCGTGGAGGCAAAGAGCGTCTCCATGCGCGTGAAGCAGTTGTGGAACTGGATCTATGTCCACGGTGCGCGCGACTTCGCGTCGATGACCAATCTGGCGAAGGACTTCCGCGCGCTGCTGGAAGAGAAGTTCTCGCTGGCGCGGCCGGAAATCGTCACCGAGCAGATCTCCAACGACGGCACGCGCAAATGGCTGCTGCGTTCCGGCGGGCAGGAATTCGAGACCGTCTATATCCCCGAAAGCGACCGCGGCACGCTCTGCGTTTCCTCGCAGGTGGGCTGCACGCTCAACTGCCGCTTCTGCCACACCGGCACGCAGAAGATGGTCCGCAATCTCACGCCCGCGGAAATCCTCGGTCAGCTTTTCGTCGCGCGCGACGCGCTCGCCGACTGGCCGAGCACCGCGCCGGGCCGCAAGGTCACGAACATCGTGATGATGGGCATGGGCGAGCCGCTTTACAATTTCGACAACGTGAAGGCCGCGCTGGCCATCGTGATGGACGGCGACGGGCTGGCGCTCTCCAAGCGCCGCGTCACGCTTTCCACCGCCGGCGTGGTGCCGATGATCCAGCGCGCGGGCGACGAGATCGGCTCGTCGCTGGCGATTTCGCTGCATGCGGTGCGCGACGAGGTGCGCGACGTGATCGTGCCGCTGAACAAGAAGTACAAGATCGCCGAGCTGCTGGATGCCTGCCGCAACTATCCGGGCGCGTCCAATGCGCGGCGCATCACTTTCGAATACGTGATGCTCAAGGGCGTGAACGACTCGCTTGCCGACGCGAAGGCGCTGGTGAAGCTGCTGAAGGGCATTCCGGCGAAAATTAACCTGATCCCGTTCAATCCGTGGCCCGGCGCGCCGTATGAATGTTCTGATTGGGAGCAGATCGAGAAATTCGCCGAAGTCGTGAACCGCGCCGGTTACGCTTCGCCGGTGCGCACGCCGCGCGGCCGGGACATCATGGCCGCCTGCGGCCAGCTCAAGAGCGAGAGCGTGAAACTTAAGGCCAAGGACCGCATCGCCGAAATGGAAGCCGCGCGCCTGGCGCAGATGCCGGGCTGACGCAACAGCCGGCGGACATCGCTGTTTCTGGCGCAGGACTGCGATCTATGTCTAAATGCCCCATCAGATGTCGGGGGGCGTCGTCTATGAGAATATCAATCTGTTCCGCGATCGTTGCGTTGATGATGCTTGCCGGTGCGAATGCCGCATCGGCTGATCCAGCAGCATCTCCGCTCACGTTATGCAACCAGATGTCTGACCATTTGCGGGTTGCGGTCGGCTATTTCACGTCGGGTGTCAATGATTCCGGAAACGTGCTCTCCGGCCCGTTCGCATCTCGAGGCTTTTGGATTATCCAGCCGGGCCAGTGCCAGACGTTCGATAATCCATTCAACGCGCGCTACATGTTCTGGTTCGCGTTTGCGCACGGCATCAACGACGACATGTCGGCGATAACGGGCGCGCGAACGGACGAAAGGCTACATTTCTGCGTGCCCAATTACTTTGGGGCGCAGGTGGCGAGCTTCACGTATGAAGACGAGAATGTTTCCGCTGCGGCCTGCGACCAGGCCGGAAACGCCCTCTGGGTCGTGCCCCGCAAGGTGGACACGCTCATCGAATCCAGCGTCAACGTCACCGGCCCCTGACGGGCGGATGGGAACGGCGTCCCGGACATTGAGAATTCCCAACGCGGCATCGCCGGATGCGTCGTGTAGTTTGCGCCAGAGCGTTCGGGACTTCTCATGCAGATTCGAATTTTCCTTGCGGCTTTTGTCGTACTTCTCGTTTCTGGAAACGTCGCCGAGGCGTCTTCGCTCAGCAAGAAGACGGAAGCCGATGTCGGTCGCGGAATTTCCATCGCACTGCCGGTCGCTGCTTACACGATTTCCTACCTGCATCATGAAGACTGGACGGGCATGAAGGAACTGAGCGTGGTGACCGCGGCCACGATCGGCGCCACATTCTTGACGCGCGAGTTCATCCATAAGCGCTCCCCCGACGGATCGACGGACCGGTCCTTCCCGTCGATGGAGGCCGCGGTCTCGGCGCCGTCGAGCGGCTACCTCTGGCGGCGCTATGGCTGGCAATATGGTTTGCCCGCGCTGGCGCTCTCGCAGGGCGCGAACCTGCTGCTCGATGATGCCGGAAAACACCGCGTCCTGGACGGCCTTGCCGTTACGGCAGTCGCGGCGATCCTGAACTGGGGCATCACCACGCGCTATCACAGGGACTGGTCCTACGGCGCCTATGTGAACAAGGACGGCGCATTTGTGGCGGTGCGCATGGCGTTGTAGCGTCATGCGATGTTCGACCTGAAAAACAAGATTGCCGTCGTCACGGGCGGCTCGCGCGGCCTCGGCCGCGAGATGGTTCTGGCGTTTGCGAAGGCGGGCGCCGATATCGTCATCGCGTCGCGCAAGCTTGAAGCCTGCGAGGAAGTTGCGCGCGAGGTGGAGAAGCTCGGCCGCCGCGCGCTACCGATCGCGGCGCATGTCGGCAAGTGGGACGACAATGACAGGCTCGCCGACGCCGCCTACAAACATTTCGGCCGGGTGGACATCCTGGTGAACAATGCCGGCATGTCGCCGCTGGCGCCGTCGCTCGCCGAAACCAGCGAAGCTCTGTTCGACAAGGTGGTGGACGTGAATTTCAAGGGTCCGTTCCGCCTGTCCGTCTGCGTCGGCGACCGGATGATCAAGGGCGATGGCGGCGTGATCATCAACTTCTCCTCCACGGCGTCATTCAAGCCGGAGCCGCACACCGTTCCCTATGGTGGCGCGAAGGCGGCGATCAACGCGATGACGGTATCCCTTGCCAAGGCTTATGCGCCGAAGGTGCGTGTGAACTGCATCGCGCCGGGGCCGTTCCTCACCGACGTCTCCACCGTCTGGCGCGAAAACAAGGCGTATGAGAAATCGCTGGGCCTGCAGCGTTTCGGCCAGCCCCGCGAGATCGTTGGCACCGCGCTCTATCTCGCCTCCGACGCGTCCTCCTACGTCACCGGGCAGGTGATCCGGGTGGACGGCGGCACGTGGTAGGCGGCCGGTCCCCCGCGACGCCGGTTTCTGCTATAAGCGCGCAGCCAATTCGGGGGAATCGGACATGACGACAATCGATCGGACCGCGCCGCGCCTTCGCAGCGACAGCGTGTTCTTCACATCCATGGCCCTTGCGATGACGGCCGCGGTCTTCACAGGCTTCGCGCGCAGCTGGTTCCTGAAATCGATCTATCATGCGCCGCCCGACCTCAGCCCGCTGATGATCGTCCACGGCGCGGTGTTCACGGCCTGGATGGCCATTCTCATCGCGCAGACCTCCCTGGTCGCCAACGACCGGCGCGATATTCACAGGAAGCTCGGTGTCGCGGGCTTCATCGTGGCGATGCTGATGTTGGTGCTGGGAACGGTGCTTGCGGTCGATGCATTGAAGCGCGGCTTCGCGCCGGTTGGCGCACCGCCGGCGCCGATCTTCTTCGCCATCCCCATCGGCGACATGGTGGCGTTCGCCGCGCTGCTGGCGGTGGGATGGCGCAACCGGCCGCGCACCGATTACCACAAGCGCTACATGCTGCTGGCCACGATCACGCTGCTGGACGCGGCCTTCGCGCGCGTGCCGCTGGGCTTCATCCAGTCGGGCGGCATCGTCGTCGCCTTCGCGCTCGCGGACGTCTTCGTGCTGGCGTTAGGCGCGTACGACGTTGCGACCAGGCGGCGCGTGCATCCCGCCACGCTTATCGGCGGCGCCATCGTCATCGGCTCGCAGGTCCTGCGGCTTGCGATCGGCGGCACGGCGGCGTGGCAGCACTTCGCGCTGTGGCTGGCCGGAGCGGTATGACCGATCTTCAGGCGCGCAGGATTCAAGTCGTGCGCGATCACATGCGGCTTGAGATCGAGCATGACTGGGAAGGCGTGCTCGCCACATTCGCGCACCCGCGTTACGACATCAATGACGGGCAGGCCGTGTTCGACGGCCGCGAGCAAGTGCTGCTCTATTTCGCTGCATCGCGAACGCCATTCCCAGATCAGGGCAACGAGGTCATCGCCATCGCGGCCGATGGCGACAGCGTGCTGGTGGAACTCTGGCTGACCGGAACCCATCTCGGCCCGCTCAGGCGCGGCGACAAGACATTCGAACCCACGGGCCGGAAGTTTCGCGTGCGCGCGATGGCCTCATTCGAGTTCAAGCCCGGCTCGGACAAGATCGTCTGCGAACGGCCTTACATCGACATGGGCGTGATCGACCGCGCGCTTGGCATCTGACCGGGGTCAGGCCGCGATCTTTCCGCGCGAACGTTCCGCCAGCTTGTGGGCGAAGCTGCGCGCTTTTTCGGCCGCCACGCCCTTGGCGAAGTCCTGTTCGCTGAACGGCTCGATCAGGTCCGGCGCGCGGCCCGTGAGCAGTTCGATCTCCTCGATCGCCTTGGGCCATTCGCGCGCCTGCCCGGAATGCGGCACCCAGACCAGGTCGGCAATCTGCTGGCCCTGGTCGGTCAGCCAGGTCCGGATCGGTCCGGCGATGCGCCCGGCCCAGATCGGCCCGCACAGGATGATGCGGTTGGAAAGCGGCACGGCGGCAGACAGAGAAATTGCCGGCGTGCGGCGGAACGCGGAATCGAGGATGCCGCCGATGAAGCCCGAAAAATTATATTTCCGGCGATGGTTCTCGACGATCGAGATGAGCGGAACTTTCAGCGCGTCGGAGATTTCCTGCGCCGTTTGCCGCGATTTTCCGCTCATGGAGTAAGTGACGACGGTATCTGCCATGAGTCGCTCCCATGCGATTTCGGCACGATCCTGCTCCGCTGCTGCGCTGGAATTTTGCGCAAGGTCAATGACTGCGCTGCTTCCGGTGGCGGGAAAATCCGGCCGCTGGCCGGGAACGCTGGAAAGCGGCAATCAAATCCGCACCCAGCGCAATCGCAGCGCATTGCCGATCACGCTGACGGAGGAGAACGCCATCGCCGTTGCCGCAATGACGGGCGAAAGCAAGATGCCGAAGTGGGGATAAAGCACGCCGGCTGCGATGGGCACGCCGATGGCGTTGTAGATGAAGGCGAAGAACAGGTTCTGGCGGATGTTGCGCATGGTCGCGCGGGAGAGTAGCCGCGCCCGCACGATGCCGCGCAGATCGCCTTTGAGCAGCGTCACGCCCGCGCTTTCCATCGCGACATCGGTGCCGGAGCCCATGGCGATGCCGGCATCCGCCGCCGCCAGCGCGGGCGCATCGTTCACGCCGTCGCCCGCCATGGCGACCAAACGGCCTTCCTTCTTGAGCCGCGCCACCACGGCGCTTTTCTGATCGGGCAGGATCTCGGCTTGGACTTCATCGATGCCGAGCCTTTTGGCCACGGCGAGCGCCGTGGTGCGGTTGTCGCCGGTGAGCATGACGATCCGTACGCCGTCGTCGCGCAATGCCTTTAGCGCACCCGGCGTGGTTTGCTTGATCGGGTCGGCGATGGCGAACACGCCCGCAAGATTGCCGTTCACGGCGATGAAGATCGCGGTCGCGCCATCCTTGCGCAGGCTGTCGGCCTGCGCGGCGAGAGCGCCGGCGTCGATGCCCCGTTCCTGCAGGAACGGCAGGTTTCCGAGCAGCACATTCTTGCCGTCCACGATTCCGAGCACGCCTTTGCCCGAGGGGGAATCAAAACCGGTGACCTGGGGCAGCGCGAGCTTGCGCGCTTCTGCGGCCGCGACGATGGCGGCGGCGAGCGGATGTTCGCTTCCCCGCTCCACGCCGGCGGCGAGGCGAAGCACCTCCGCTTCTTCAAATCCCGATGCAGGAACAGTGGCGGTGACGGCAGGCTTGCCCTCGGTGAGCGTTCCGGTCTTGTCGATGACCAGCGTGTCGATGCGCTCCATGGTCTCGAGAGCCTCGGCGTTCTTCACAAGGACGCCCGCCTGTGCGCCGCGCCCCACGCCCACCATGATGGACATGGGCGTTGCGAGGCCCAGGGCACAGGGGCAGGCGATGATGAGCACGGTGACGGCGGAAACGAGCGCGAATGCGAAACGCGGCTCCGGCCCGAACAGGTACCAGGCGGCAAAGGCGATGAGCGCGACGATGATCACCGTGGGAACGAACCAGCCCGACACGCGGTCCGCCATGCGCTGGATCGGCGCGCGGCTGCGCTGGGCTTCGGCCACCATCTGCACGATGCGCGACAGCATGGAGTCGCTGCCCACCTTCTCGGCGCGGATGACCAGCGTGCCGGAACGATTCAGCGTGCCGCCGATGACGCTGGCGCCCGCGTCCTTCGTCACGGGCATGGATTCGCCGGTCACCATGGATTCATCCACCGCCGATCGGCCTTCGAGCACGACGCCGTCCACCGCAATCTTCTCGCCCGGGCGCACGCGCACCCTGTCGCCGATGATGATGCTATCGAGCGGCACTTCCGTTTCGCCGCCATCCGTGAGCTTGCGCGCGGTCTTGGGCGCGAGGTTGAGAAGAGCGCGGATGGCGCCCGAGGTGTGTTCGCGCGCGCGCAGCTCCAGCACCTGTCCCAGCAGCACCAGCACGGTGATGACGGCGGCGGCCTCGTAATAGACCGGCACCATGCCGCCTTCGCCGCGAAACGCGGGCGGAAAGACGTGCGGAAACAGCGTTGCCACGACACTGTCGCTCCAGGCGACCCCCGTCCCCAGCGCGATGAGCGTGAACATGTTGAGGTTGCGCGAGACGAGCGAAGCCCATGCGCGCGTGAAGAACGGCCAGCCCGCCCACCAGACGACCGGCGTGGCGAACGCGAACTGTATCCATGGCGACCATTCGGGCGGAATGATGCGGTCGAGGCCCAGCATCTCCGCCAGCATGCCGAGCAGGATGACCGGAACGGATAGCGCCAACCCGATCCAGAAGCGCCGCGACATGTCGGCGAGCTCGAGATTGTGTTCGTGACCGGAAGACGCGATCACCGGCTCCAGCGCCATGCCGCAGATGGGGCAATTGCCGGGATGGTCTTGGCGTATCTGGGGATGCATGGGGCAGGTGTAGATGGTGCCCGGGGGCGCTTCATGGCCGGCTTGTCTCGGCACAGCGGAATGGTGGTGGTGGGCGTGAGACACGCGTTTCATTCCTGAATTGCGAACCGAGGACGGACTAGCGCTATGCCTCGAGCATCATCCTTGATGCGGATCACGAAGCCTTCTTATTTCTTCGCCCACGCCACGGCATCTTCCAGCCGGTCGTTCCCCCAGAAGAGTTCACTCCCCACCGTGAAGCTCGGTGCGCCGAAGATGCCGCGTTTGATGGCTTCCTCGGTCTGCGCTTTCAGCGCGTCCTTGATCTCCGGCGAATTCGCTTGCGCCCAGGCAATGTCCGGATCGCCGCCGACGATCTTCACCAGGGAGCGCAGCAGGTCTTCGTCGGTGATGTCGCGCTGTCCGCCGAAATTCGCGCTGTAAACCGCGCGCGTGAACGCGCCGGTCCAGCCGTCCTTCTCGCCGGCCAGCGCCAGCCGCGCGGCTTTCAGTCCGTTCTGCGGAAAGCGGAAGGGCGGAAGCTTCAGCGGCAGGCCTTCCTTGGCGCAGATGCGCTGCAGGTCGCGCCACATATAGGCGCCCTTCACCGGGTAGATGTTGAACGGGCTGTCGTTCCAGCCCTGCGCGTTGAAGATGGGCCCGAGCAGGAAAGGTCGCCAGTAGAGCGCGACGCCTGCGGCATCCGCCAGACGCTGCACGCGCATCGCCGCCGGATAGGAGTAGGTGCTCGCGAACTCGTACCAGAACTCGATCATGCGGGAACTCTAGGGGCAGCTTGACTTTCTGACCAAATGTTCTTATTTGGTTCTAATCATCTGGCGGGTAGGGAAATCCTCCCGCCGGGCGGTCCAGCCTTGTCTCCGCTGAGGGAAAGGTGGGGGAGGGGGAGGCGGAGGGGGTACGCAAAATCCTGCAAACGAGTCGTTGTGGTGGGAAGGAAGCCAGAACGCCAAATCTTGAGGACCCGCTACGCGGCAATAGGCCTTCGGACAATCCCGGCGGCTCTGCTAACAAACAGACGGAGAGAAGCAGAGAGAATTTGGAGCGCGCCTCGTGTCCGCGAAGGTCAAGAAAGTGGTGCTCGCCTATTCGGGCGGGCTGGATACGTCGGTCATCCTGAAATGGCTGCAGACGGCCTATGGCGCAGAGGTGGTGACGTTCACCGCCGACCTCGGCCAGGGTGGCGAGATCGAGCCGGCGCGCAAGAAGGCCGAGATGCTCGGCATCAAGCCGGGCAACATCTTCATCGAGGATGTGCGCGAGGAATTCGTCCGCGATTACGTCTTCCCGATGTTCCGCGCCAACGCGCTGTATGAAGGCGTCTATCTGCTTGGCACCTCCATTGCGCGGCCGCTGATCGCCAAGAAGCAGATCGAGATCGCGGAGAAGGTCGGCGCCGACGCGGTGGCGCATGGCGCAACTGGCAAGGGCAACGACCAGGTTCGTTTCGAGCTCGGTTATTACGCGCTGAAGCCGGACGTAAAAGTGATCGCGCCGTGGCGCGAATGGGATCTGACCAGCCGCACGAAGCTGATCGAGTTCGCGGAGGCGCACCAGATACCGATCGCAAAAGACAAGCGCGGCGACGCGCCGTTCTCGGTGGACGCGAACCTTCTGCACTCCTCGTCCGAAGGAAAAGTCCTGGAAGATCCGGCGGTCGAGCCGGAGAACATCGTCTATCAGCGCACCATCGATCCGCAGGATGCGCCGGACAAGCCGACGAACATCGAAGTCGGCTTCGAGAAGGGCGATGCGGTGTCAATCAACGGCAGGAAGCTGTCGCCCGCGTCGCTGCTGACCGAGCTGAACGAGCTGGGACGCGCCAACGGCATCGGACGTCTGGATCTGGTGGAGAACCGCTTCGTCGGCATGAAGTCGCGCGGCGTGTATGAGACACCGGGCGGCACGATTCTGATCGCGGCGCACCGCGCGATGGAGTCGATCACGCTGGACCGCGGCGCGGCGCATCTGAAGGACGAGATGATGCCGCGCTATGCCGAGCTGATCTACAACGGCTTCTGGTTCTCGCCGGAGCGGGAGATGCTGCAGGCGCTGATCGACAAGAGCCAGGAATTCGTCACCGGCGTCGTGAAGCTGAAGCTTTACAAGGGCAATGTCATCGTCACCGGCCGTTCGTCGCCATGTTCGCTCTATTCACAGGATCTTGTGACTTTCGAGGATGACAAGGGCGCCTACGACCAGAAGGATGCCGCCGGGTTCATCAAGCTGAACGCACTGCGCCTCAGAACGCTGGCGATGCGAAAGAGAAAGCAGGGAAAATGAACAAGCCAAACGCCGCGCAACTCGAGCAGTGGAACGGCCGGGTCGGCCAGAAATGGGCCCGCCTCCAGGACAAGACCGACCTGATGTTGAACGACATCACCGATCATTTGATGCCGTTCGTCTGCGCCAGGCCCGGCGAAAGCGTTTTGGACATCGGTTGCGGATGCGGCTCGACCACCTTCCGTCTCGCGATGGCGGTGCAGCCCAACGGGTCTGTGGCCGGGATCGATATTTCCGGGCCCATGCTGGCGGTAGCGCGCGCCCGATCGCAGGCGATGAATGCCGATATTCCGTTCCTGGAGTCCGACGCTTCGACACACGACTTCCAGCCGGTGTTCGACCTGGTGTTCTCGCGCTTCGGCGTGATGTTCTTCGACGATCCCGTCGCCGCGTTCCGGAACATCCGCCGCGCCCTCACGCCAAAGGGACGGCTGGCCTTCGTCTGCTGGCGCGACTTCAAGGACAACCCATGGGCATTTGCGCCCTACATGGCCGCCAAACCGCTGCTGCCGGAAACGCCGCCGGCAGACCCGCACGCGCCGGGTCCGTTCGCTTTCGCGGATGCCGACCGTCTGAGGAAGATTCTCGGCGATGCCGGATTCAACAACATTCGCATCGAGAAACTCGACACCACGTCCAGCATGGGCGCGAATGCCGATGACGCGGCGGACGAGATCATGAACATCGGCCCGCTGTCGCGCGCGGCCAATGAGCTGCCGGAAGAGGCGCGCGTGAAGATTCGCGCACTGGCGAAGGAGTCGTTGGCCAAATACCAGACGCCGGCCGGCATAGCGCCTCCGGCGGCTTGCTGGCTGGTCGGCGCGACGCTCTAGTCGCCGGTGTCCTTCTTGCGCCTGGAAGTCGTTTCGCCGGGCGGCGTGTCCTTCAGGATGCTGGCGCGGACCCAGCCCTTGGTGCCGTTGTCATCCACCTGCGCCCATTTGTCGGACAGCGCGAGCAGGGTGACCTTCTCGCCCTTGGCCAGCTTCTTTATCGCCTCCGAAGACGTGGAGGGTGCAGGCCGCAGGTCGGAATTGTTGCGATGGACATACATCGTGCCGCTCGCGGGCTTGGCCGCCGCGATCACGTCCGCACCGGCGTCAGCCTTCGCATGATGCACGCGTTCGGCGCGGGGTGTCTTCGTCACCGTCGGTATGCCGCCGGAGTCGTCGCCGGGGATGGCCGTTGAAGGCGTGTGCTGCGCCGGCGCAATGCCCGGAATGTTCGGAATGCCGTTGTGGGCAAAATATTTGTAGCCCGCGAAGGCAAGCGCCGCGATGAAGAGACCCACGCCGAGGCCGCTGCCATGCGCCACGCCGAGCTTCTGGCGGTAGGACAGGCCGGTGCCCGGCAGGCCGGCGTTCGTCGTGATGCCCTGCTTGCCGATGTTGATGTCCGCGCCGCGCGGTCCGACGCTGCCGGATATTCCGCCCTTGCTGAGGTTCAGGCGAAAGAGCCCGGGAATGATGTTGATGACGCGATGAAATCGCCAAGGCATTCGGGCACCCCGCCAAGTCCTGTTGGCGCGAATATTATGACTGCCAAGTCAAACCGGCAAGAAGACGCGCAATCAGACGTCC
>DATIVW010000135.1:0-15766 GCA_035465595.1 Rhizomicrobium sp.
TCATCCGTCCGGTGTCCTGCTGCGGAAAGAAGCCCTTGGGAATGATGATGAAGAGATAGATGTTCAGGCAAACGGTGACGAGCAGGATGAACATGATCGTGCCCGGATTGTCGATCGCCCAGCGCAACGAGCGCTCATAGATACCATGCGTGCGGGCAAAGGCGCGTTCCGAAGCGCGCATGAGACCCCCCTGCTTGCCTTCGTCCTCCTTGCGGACGAGGAACGCGCACATCATCGGCGTCGTCGTCAGCGATATCACGAGCGACATCAGCACCGCGATCGACAGCGTCAGTGCGAATTCATGGAACAGCCTGCCCACCAGCCCGCTCATCAACAGGATGGGAAGGAACACGGCGATGAGCGAAATGCTCATAGAAAGCACCGTGAAGCTGACCTCGCGCGCACCTTGGACAGCGGCATCCAGGCGCGACATGCCGGCTTCGACATGGCGCGTGACGTTTTCCAGCACGACGATCGCGTCGTCCACGACGAAACCCGTCGCCACCGTCAGCGCCATGAGGGACAGATTATCCAGGCTGAAGCCCAGCAGATACATCACGCCGAACGTACCGATGAGCGACAATGGCACGGCGACGCTCGGCACCAGCGCCGTGCGCACATTGCGCAGGAACAGGAATACGACGAGCACCACGAGCACAATGGAAACGAACATCGTGAACTCGACATCGTGCAAAGAAGCGCGAATGGTCGTGGTCCGATCGTTTGTCGGAACGATCCTGATGCTGCCGGGGATCGACGCCTGCAGCTCGGGAAGCAGCGCGTGGATGCTGTCCACGACCTTTATGACGTTGGCGCCGGGCTGCCGGTACAGGATGACAAGCACCGCCGGCTTGCCGTTCGCCAGGCCGAGATTGCGCACATTTTCCACACCGTCGGAAACCGCCGCCACGTCGGACAGCCGGACGGCGGCCCCATTTCGATAGGCAACGATCAGCGACTTGTACTGATCGGCCGTCGTTGCCGTATCGTTGACGTAGATCTGATAGCGCCGCGGCCCGTCGTCGACCGCGCCCTTGGGGCTGTTCGCATTCGCAGCTGAAAGTGCGGCCCGCACATCCTCCAGCCCGATGCCATATTTGAAGAGGGCACGCGGATTGAGCTCCACACGGACCGCCGGCAGCGAACTGCCGCCGATGTCGACCTCGCCCACGCCCGTCACCTGCGAAAGCTTCTGTTGCAGGACAGTCGACGCGGAGTCGTAGATCTGCCCCGTGGTCAGCGTGTCGGAGGTCAGCGCCAGGATAAGAACCGGCGCATCGGACGGATTGACCTTGCGATAGGTCGGATTGCTCCGCAGAGCTGCCGGAAGGTCTGCGCGTGCGGCGTTGATGGCCCCCTGCACGTCTCGCGCCGCGCCATCGATATCGCGATCGAGGCCGAATTGCAGCGTGATGCGCGTGGAGCCGACCGAACTTTGCGAGGTCATCTCGGTGACGTCTGCGATGGTGCCAAGATGACGTTCGAGCGGCGTGGCAACGCTCGTTGACATTGTCTCGGGGCTCGCGCCCGCCATCGATGCGCTGACGGAGATCGTCGGATAGTCGACATTGGGTAGCGGCGAAACGGGCAGGAGAAAGAATGCGACGCCGCCGGCCAGTGCGAGGCCAATCGTGAGCAGGATCGTCGCGACGGGCCGGGCGATGAAGATGCGCGAGAAATTCATGGCGTTTCCGCACCGGTCCAGCGCCGGTTCAGCCTGTCGAAATAGAGATAGATCACCGGCGTCGTGAAGAGCGTGAGCAGCTGGCTCACGAGCAGGCCGCCGACGATGGAGATGCCCAGCGGCTGCCGCAATTCCGAACCCGTGCCGGTGCCCAGCATCAGGGGAAGCGCGGCGAACGCGGCGGCGACCGTCGTCATGAGGATCGGGCGGAAACGCAACAGCGCCGCCTGGTGGATCGCTTCGCGCGGCGTCTTGCCCTCCTCGCGCTCTGCTGCCAGCGCGAAGTCGATCATCATGATCGCGTTCTTCTTCACGATGCCGATGAGAAGAACGATGCCGATGATCGCCACGATATCCAGGTTGTCGCCAAAAAGGATCAGTGCCAGCAACGCGCCTACGCCTGCCGAGGGCAGTGTCGAAAGAATGGTGACGGGGTGGATGTAACTCTCGTAGAGCACGCCAAGCACGATGTAGACACAAACGATCGCCGCAAGAATCAGCAGCAGCTCGTTCGAAAGCGCCGACTGGAAGGCAAGCGCAGAGCCTTCGAAGTTCGTGTTGATCCCGGCCGGAAGGCCGATATCCGCTTCCGCCCGTTGGATGGCGTCGACGGCCGCCCCCAGGGAGGCGTTGGCAGCCACGTCGAAGGAAATCGAGGCGGACGGAAACTGCGCCAGATGATCCTGTTCCAGCGGGACGGGCTGCTCCTTGATCGATGCGATGGAACTCAGCGGCACCTGCCCGCCGCCCGCGGACGGCAGATAGATGTCGTTCAAGGAGCGCACCGAGTTCTGGATCTCGGGGCTCGCTTCCAGGATCACGCGGTACTGGTTGGACTGCGTGAAGATCGTCGAGACAATGCGTTGCCCGAACGCATCGTAGAGCGCATTGTCGATCGTCGCGGCGGTTATGCCGAAGCGGGCCGCGGTATCGCGGTCGATGGCGACGAACGCGGAAAGCCCCTTGTCCAGGTAATTGGTCGAGACATTCTCGATGACGCTTTCCTGGTTCAGGCGGGCAACGAGCCTGGGCACCCATTGATCGAGTTCGGAAGCCGTCGCCGAGCCCAGCACGAAGGAGTATTGCCCCCGGCTGACAGCGGAATCGATGGTCAGGTCCTGCACCGGCTGCATGAACAGCGAAATGCCGGTGACGCCGCGCGTCTCGCGATTGATCCGCCGGATCGTGTCGGTGATGTCGCCGCTGCGCTCGCCTTTCGGCTTGAGGTTGATGAGGAACCGGCCGCTGTTGAGCGTGTTGTTGGTGCCGTCGACACCGATGAACGATGAGAGGCTCACCACGTCCTGATCGCTCAGGATCGCCCGGGCGAGCGCGTTCTGCCGCTGCGCCATCGCGTCGAAAGAAACCGTTGGGCCCGCCTGCGTGATGCCCTGCACCAGCGCGGTATCCTGAAGCGGGAAGAATCCCTTTGGGATGACAACATAGAGAAGCACCGTCACCACAAGCGTGATCACCGCGACGATCAATGTCAGTGCCTGATTGTCGAGAACCCAGGTGAGCAGGCGATCATATTCCGAGATGACGCGGTCGAAATATTCCTGCGTCCTGCGGGAAAAATTGCTCTGCTTGCTCTCATCGCGATGGCGCAGCAGCTTGGCGCACAGCATCGGCACAAGCGTGAGCGACACCACTGCGGAAATCAGGATCGTGACGGCGAGCGTCACCGCGAATTCGCGAAACAGCCGGCCCACGACTTCCTGCATGAAGAGCAGCGGGATCAGCACGGCAATCAGCGACACCGTCAGCGACACGATGGTGAAGCCGATCTCGCCGGAGCCCTTCAACGCCGCGTCCAGGGGCTTCTCGCCGGCTTCGAGATAGCGCGAGATGTTCTCGATCATCACGATCGCGTCGTCCACCACGAAGCCGGAGGCGATGGTCAGCGCCATGAGCGAAAGGTTGTTGAGCGAAAAGCCCAACAGATACATCGCTGCGAAGGTACCGACGATGGACAGCGGCACCGACAGGCTGGGGATGATTGTGGCCGGGATGTTACGCAGGAACAGGAAGATGACGAGCACGACGAGCGCAACGGCCAGGGCCAGCTCGAATTCCACATCCGAAACGGAGGCCCGGATGGTCGTGGTGCGATCGGTCAGCACCTGCATGTCGACCGACGCGGGAAGCCCGGCCTCGATCTGCGGCAGCATCTTCTTGATGCTGTCCACCACCGCGATCACATTCGCGCCGGGCTGCCGCTGCACGTTGAGCAGGATGGCCGGTGTCGTGTTCATCCAGCTGGAAAGCTTGTCGTTCTCCGAGCCCTCGATGACCTTCGCCACGTCGGAAAGATGCACAGGCGCGCCGTTCTTGTAGGCAATGACGATGTTGCGATAATCGTCCGCGCTTCGAAGCTGGTCGTTGGAATTGATGGTGTAGGAGCGCGTGGCGCCGTCGAAACTTCCCTTCGGCGCGTTGGAATTGGCGTTGGAGACGGTCGAGCGCAGGTCATCGATGTTGAGGCCATAAGCCGCCAGCGCCTGGATATTCGCCTGGATGCGGACCGCCGGGCGTTGCCCGCCGTTGATGGTGACGAGGCCGACGCCCGAGAGCTGGGAGATCTTCTGCGCCACCCGCGTGTCGGCGAGGTCCTCGACCTGCGTCAGCTTCATCGTCTTCGATGTGAGCGCGATGGTGAGCACCGGGGCATCGGCCGGGTTCACCTTCGCGTAGATCGGGGGCGCCGGCAGGGTCTGCGGCAAGAGGCTGCCGGAGGCATTTATCGCCGCCTGCACTTCCTGCTCGGCGATATCGAGACTTAGACTCAAATCGAATTGCAGCGTGATGACGGACGCGCCCGCCGAACTCGCCGAGGACATTTCCTTCAGGCCCGGCATCTGGCCGAACTGGCGTTCCAGCGGCGCGGTCACCGACGTCGTCATCACCTCCGGACTCGCGCCGGGAAGGAACGTCTGCACCTGGATCGTCGGGTAATCGACTTCCGGCAATGCAGACAACGGCAGAAAGCCGAAACCCACCGCGCCCACGATCATGATCGCGATCATCAGCAGCGACGTCGCGACCGGGCGAAGAATGAATGGAGCGGAAATGTTCATGGCGACGCGCGCGGGCCCGTTACGGCTCGCCGCCGCCTCCACTGCGATGGTGACGCCCTCCACGCATGATTTTGGAGAGCGCGCTCTTGCAGTCGTCGCTGAAGCTATCGCGGTTCTGGAAGACGCAGCGGCGCAGCTCGACAGAGCCCGGCTGCATGCCGGAGCAGTATTTCGCGGTATCCGCGCTGCAATATTGCTTCAAGGCGGCGGCCATGGCGGCCTTGCGCTTGGCGCGCGCATCCGCGCTGGAGCTCGTGCCGGCCGGCGGAGCCGCGGTCTGGATGGGCTTGCCCCTGTTGCTCGGCACTTCCACGTCGGCGCCGTCCTTCAAACGGTCCGCGCCGTCGGTGACCACCGTTTCTCCGGCCTTGAGCCCCTTGCTGATCGCCTGCTTGTCGCCCTGCGCCGCGCCCAACGTCACCGAACGCATGCTGACGGTGCTGTCGGAATTCAGGACGAACACGAAGGCGCCGGACGAGCCGCGCTGAATGGCGGCGCTGGGAACGATGATCTGATCGTGCAGGGTGTTCACCAGCAATCGCACATTCACGAATTGCTGCGGGAACAGGGTGCCATCCTTGTTGTCGAAATTGGCGCGTAATTTCACGGTGCCGGTGGTCGTGTCGATCTGGTTGTCCACAGTCGAGAGCGTGCCGGTCGCGAGCTTGGTGGTTTGCGAACGGTCATAAGCATCGACGCGCAGGCTTTTTCCGCTGTTCACCTGCCCCATGATTGCATCCACATTGTCCTCGGGGATCGCGAACAGGACCGAAATCGGCTGCAACTCGGTGACGATCACCACGCCGTTCGTTTGTCCGGATTCCACGATGTTGCCGGCATCGACCTGGCGAAGACCGACACGGCCGGAAACCGGCGAGGTGACCCTGGTGTATTGCAGATTGATCTTCGCCTGGTCGACGGAGGCCTGATCGGTCTTGACGGTGCCTTCCGCCTGCTTCGCCGTGGCGATCGCCGCGGTGTAGGTCTGTTTCGAAATCGCGTTCAGCTTGACGAGATTGGCATAGCGCTGCACGTCGATGCGCGCTTCCTCCAGCGCCGCCTGGTCCTTCTGCAGCGTTCCCACCGCCTGATCCACGGCGGCCTGGAATGTGCGCGGATCGATTTCGGCGAGCACGTCGCCGGCTTTCACCAATTGGCCTTCCGCGACATCGAATTTGAGAAGCTGTCCGCTCACCTGCGGACGCACGGTGACAGTGGCGAGCGGCGTGACCGTGCCGAGCGCGTTGAGCGTGACCTCGATGTCACCGCCGGTAACCTTCGACACACCCACCGGCATGGGGCCGCCGCCAAATCGCCCGCGCTGCGAGGTGGAATTGGAGTCCGGGCGGATCGCCCAGATCACAAGCAGCAGCAACAGCAGGCCGCCCACGATCCACAACACCCGTTGGCCCCCGGGAAGGCGCCGATCCGCCCAGTTTCCTGCGGCGGCTATGCTCGCGCCCACGCTGCGGCCGGGCGGTCTTGGGGCGCTTCCGCCCTGGGTCGTGTGCTCGCTCACCCGAAATCTCGCCAATAGATCAACGCATTAGGGAGGGACGCCCGCATTGCCGGATGGGGCAATCGACGCCACCTCAACGCGCGATCACGGCTCCCGCTCCACACAACCTGGCCGCGCGCAGGTTGCCATGCCTGCTCAATACCAGAGCCATGACGGCGAAATTTGTCGGAATTGTCGCGATTTCTTATGCGCGGGATTCATCTGGCCCGGCGATGAGCGCGCGGATGCGCCTCTCCGGCCAATGCCAGTCCAGAGCCAGATAGAACCAGCCCGTCATCGCGGCGAGATCCAGCGCGTAAAGATAGCGGTAGTCGCAGGCGATGGAGATGACGAAGAAGCTTGCCGAGAACACAAGCGCCGATACCTGCAGACCGGCGATGGCGATATCCGCAGTCCGCCGCCGCCGCAGGAGAATCCAGGCGGCGACCATCGCCAGCAGCGCGAACACGCCATGCTGAAAAACCGGCGTGCCCTTGAAGAGATTGCCGTAGCTCTGGAGCCTGACATCGCGATCGTCCCAGCGCGGATCCAGATTGTCCTGATCCAGCTCGTCCTGCGGCCCCTGCACACCGACCGTAAAAGGAAGGCACTTGTCGATCCTGGGCGTGAGCATCACCCAGTAGAACATGTCGGCGCGTGAGGAGAGATAAAGGACCGGATGATGAAGAATGAGACTGAACCACTGCGCGCGGAGCAGCGGCGGAGGCACCGCCATCAATGCTGCCTGCAATGGCTGAGAACCGGCGAGCGGATCGTTGCGTTGCGGCGTGTAAAGGCGAACGCCATCCGTACGCATCTCCCCCGCGAGCGCGGGATCTTGCGTGTCCAGCTTGTCCAGAACCAGATCAGGCTTCGCGGCGAGAGCGGCGATGAGGTCGTATGCCTGCAGCAGGCGAAATTGCCGCGCGCCGCCATACTCCATGGTCAGGCGCGTACCAAGCGCGACATTCGCGGCGGTGAACAGCACGATGCCCGCAAGCAGGGCACAGCCGCCCCACAGCGCAGCGCCGCGCAAATCCAGATTTTCCTGCCGCATCGCGATCCAGCCGAACGCAACGACGCCGCCCAGCAGCAGAAGGATCCCGTTTTGCCGGGCGAGCGATGCAGTGACGAAAAGAACGAGCGCAAAGCCAAGCCACGCATTCCGCGCGAACGGCCGCGGCCAGAGTTGAGCGCCGCATGCCAGCGCCGCAAAACTGGCCACGGCTGCCGCGGAAAAAAATACGTCCTTCCAGACGATGCCGGGGTAGATGAGATATTGTGGCGTAACGACGGCGAAGGCGGCGAAGACGGCCGCAGCCCAGCTTGGCCGTGCGGCGAGCCGCAGCAGGAGCCAGAAGCACCCGTATATAAGAAGCGTGTCGAGGACGACGAAAAGCGCCGTTCCCGGCAAAATTGTGTCCAGCACACCCAGCACCCAGGACGTGACCGGCGGATGCCATCCGGCATAGGCCCCGGCGCGGCCCTCCCCAAACTCGATGACGGAATCGAAGGACAAATGCCCCGGCAGGTTGGCCGCCAAAGAAAAGACAAACCCTGCGAAGATAACACCCGCAGTCGTTTTGGCGCCGGCCGAATGTTGGGAATCCGTCGTCATTTATGCCTTGGGCTTTCGAATCGAAACTGAAGTAAAATAAAAGGCAGCATTCCGGCCTGGCCGGTTCAGGACATCATGGCAAAGAAGCCAATCTTTTTCGACGCCTCCGGCAAACGGGCGGCGCGCATTTCGCTCATCGGCTGGATTGCTCTGGTCGCGAGCGTGGTGCTGGGCGGCGCCTTTGTGGCGAGCCTTGTCGCCGTGCCCCGCGAAGCCATTCTCAATTTGCCCGGCCGGATCACGGCCATCCATGTTCCGGAACTCGAAAACAAGGCTGTCGCACCCGGCCTTCTGAAATCGGCCGAGCAATTGGCCGAAGCGGCGCGCATCAAGAAGGCCGAGCGCCAGCGCGCCCGCCGCCTCGCCAAGGAACAGCAGCAGCACAAGGCTTCGGCTTCGACATTGCTGCCGCAACGCGGCCGGCCGCTCTCCACAGCCTTCTTCCCCAACTGGGAAGCTTCGGCGTTCGATTCCCTGCGCGTGGCCTTGCCCAAGCTCGACTGGGTGATGCCGACCTGGGTCAGCCTGCAGGGACCCGACCTTGCGCTCAAGGACGGCTTCAACAAGCGAGTCTATGACCTGATCCGGCGCAACAAGAAAAGCGTCGCCATCCTGCCCACCGTGCAAAACGCCACCCTTGGCGTCTGGGACGGCAAGGGCATGGCTGCGCTCCTGGCCGATCCCAAGCGAAATGCCGCATTCGTCAAGCAGCTCGTCGATTATCTGACGCAGCACAAGCTCGATGGCGTGGTGATGGACCTGGAATCGTTGCCCGAGAGTTCCTACGACAACTACGGAATGTTCCTGCGCAACTTGCGCGCGGCGTTCAAGCCGCATGGCTGGATCGTGGTTCTCGCCTCGCCGGTGTCGAACGACAAATGGCCCTGGGCCGCGTTCGCCAACGACGTCGATTACATGATGCTCATGGCCTATGACGAGCATACCACCCCCGATGCGCCGGGCAGCATCGCCGGCCAGTCCTGGTTCGAGAACATCATCGACAAGCGGATGAAGCTTCTCAATCCGGCGAAGACGATCATCGCGCTCGGTTCCTATGCCTATGACTGGAACGGAGACGACGTGAACGCCCTCGCCTTCGAGGAAGCCGTGATTGCGGCGCACGATTCCGACGCCCAGGTGCAGTTCGACGATGCGACCAACAACCCGCACTTCTCCTATGTCGAGGATGACGGCACCAAGCACGACGTCTGGTTTCTCGACGCGGTGACCGCCTACAACGAAATCCACGCGGCCGACATCTACCAACCTGCCGGTTACGCGGTCTGGCGCCTTGGGAGCGAAGATCCGTCCGTATGGTATGCGATGGGCCGGCCCTACGGGTCGCCAGCCCCGGAAGCCCTGCACAACATACCGGTTGTCGAGGGTATCGACTACGAAGGCGAAGGCGAGATCTTCCAGGTGGTCGCGCATCCGCAGGCCGGCGCGCGCACGTTCGAACTCGACAAGGAATTCGGCGACATCAACGATGAAGCCTACACCAAGCTTCCCACAGGCTACGTCATCCGCCAATTCGGCGCAGCCAAGAAGGAAGTCGCGCTGACCTTCGACGACGGCCCCGATCCCGAATGGACGCCGGAAATCCTCGACATTCTGAAGGAGAAACATGTCCCGGCCACGTTCTTCCTGATCGGTGCAAATGCCGAAGCCAATCCGGGAATCGTCGAACGCATTCTCGACGAAGGCAACGACATCGGCAGCCACACCTATACGCACCCCAACCTGTCGGACATTCCGCCGGAAGCGGTGTCGCTGGAGCTGAACGCAACGCAGCGGCTTCTGGAAGCGCTGACGGGCCATTCGGTGGTCCTGTTCCGGCCGCCATATCTCGGCGACGCGGAACCGACCGATGCCGATGAGATCGTCCCTGTCGAAGTCGCGCAAAACAACGGTTATGTGGCGGTAGGCGAGCATGTCGATCCGATCGACTGGGAACTTCCCGGCACCAACAAGATTGTCCAGCGAACCCTCGACCAGATACACGGCGCGAAATCCGATTCCCCGCGCGACATCGTGTTGCTGCACGACGCGGGCGGCGACCGTTCGCAGACCGTGGCGGCGCTGCCTCTCATCATCGACAAGCTGCGTGCCGAAGGCTACCAGTTCACCACCGTGGCGAAACTTGCGGGCATGACGCGCAACCAGGTGATGCCGCCGCTGCCGCCCACCGTCGCGCTGCTCACCGATCGCTTCGTGTTCCTTACGCTCTCGGTCGTCGGCAAGATCCTGTATTTCTGCTTCCTGGCCGCGATCTGGATGGGTGTCTCCCGCCTCTTCTTCCTTGCCGGCCTCAGCCTGTGGAACCGGCGCAGCGAAGCGGTGGCGCAGGAACCGCCGCCCAAGGAAGATCCGTTCCACGTTTCGGTGATCATCCCCGCCTACAACGAAGAGAGCGTCATCACCAACACGGTGCGCGGCATTCTCTCCAGCACCTACCGCGACCTGGACGTCATCGTCATCGACGACGGTTCGAAGGACAACACGTTTGCGGTGCTGACGGAGAACTTCGGCAAGCATCCGCGGGTCGAGCTGATTTGCGTCGCCAATGGCGGCAAGGCGAACGCCCTCAACACGGCGCTCACCCGCGCGCGCGGCGACATCGTCGTGGCGCTGGACGCCGATACCCAGTTCGAGCGTGACACCATCGCACGCCTCGTCCGCTGGTTCTCCGACAAGGATATCGGCGCGGTCGCCGGCAATGCCAAGGTCGGCAACCGGATCAACATGATCACGCGCTGGCAGGCGCTGGAATATGTCGTCGCGCAGAACCTGGAGCGCCGCGCCCTCGCCGCGCTCGGCACGTTGACGGTCATTCCCGGTGCGGTCGGCGCCTGGCGCAAGAGCGTGCTGCAGGAGCTGGGCGGATTCCCGTCAGACACGCTGGCGGAAGACCAGGACCTTACCATCGCCGTGCAGCGCGCCGGCTACGAAGTAAAGTTCGACAGCTCGGCCCTCGCCTGGACCGAAGCACCGGCAACGGTGCGCGGCCTTGCCAAGCAGCGCTTCCGCTGGGCCTTCGGCACGCTGCAGTGCCTGTGGAAATACCGCAGCATGACGCTCAATCCGCGTTACGGCACGCTCGGCACCATCGCATTGCCGCAGGTCTGGATCTTCCAGATCCTGCTCACGGCATTCGCACCGCTCGCCGATCTTCTGCTTTTGTGGCAACTCGTCTGGCAGGGGCTCGCCTATCTGGAGCATGGCGCGGAGTTCCAGAACACCGACCTCATCACCGTCGGCATCTACTATCTGGTCTTCGTCGTGGTCGATCTCCTCGCAGCTGTTTTCGGCTTCGCGATGGAGAAACGCGAGAACTGGAGCCTCCTCTGGTGGCTTCCGCTGCAGCGCTTCGGCTATCGGCAGATCATGTACTATGTCGTCGTCCGCTCCATCCTGACCGCGATCCGTGGCCCGTCCGTCGGATGGGGAAAACTCGAGCGCGCCGGAACCGTGAAGCTCCGCCACAGCCAGGAACTCTCGCAAGAGGCGTAGACGAACGCCCGCATTCGCGTGAACATGCTCCCATCAACAGGGGGGAGTTCGCATGCGTTCGATCATCCGTTTTGCATGGGCCGCAGGGTTCGCGATTTTTGCATCCGCGACTGCCCAGGCCCAATCCGAAGCGTCCTTTCCGCACAAGGAGGGCGACTACATCGCCAGGAACTTCAAGTTCGACGATGGCGAATCGATGGACGCGCTGCGCCTGCACTACACCACCCTGGGGACACCGGTGCGCGACAAGTCAGGCCGCGTGACCAATGCTGTCCTCATCATGCACGGCACCGGCGGCGACGGGCATCAGTTCTTCCGGCGGCAATTCGCCGACGTGCTTTTCGCGCCCGGCGGGCTTCTCGATATCGCAAAATACTACATCATCCTGCCGGACGACATCGGCCATGGAAAATCCTCGAAGCCGAGCGACGGCATGCACACCGCGTTTCCAAACTACGACTACAACGACATGGTGCGCGCCGAACACGAACTCGTCACCCAGGGACTGAAGGTCAACCACCTGCGGCTGGTCATGGGCACCTCGATGGGCTGCATGCACACCTTCATGTGGGGCGAAATGTTCCCCGACGAGATGGACGCGCTGATGCCGCTGGCCTGCGAGCCGACGCAGATCGCCGGGCGCAACCGCGTGTGGCGCAAGATGGTGATCGATGCCATCCGCAGCGATCCGGCCTGGGACGGCGGCGACTACAAGACCGAGCCGCTGGCAGGCCTGCGCGTGGCGGTGGACATGCTGATCATCGCCGGCAGCGCGCCGCAGCAGATGCAGAAGGACTTTCCGACCCGCGACGACGCCGACAAATACCTGGCAGACACGACGGCACATTATTTCAGCGAGCTGGACGCCAATGACTTCCTCTACCAGGTCGGATCGTCGCGCGATTACGACCCGTCCGAAAAGCTGGAATCGATCAAGGCGCCGGTGATGTGGGTGAACTCCGAAGACGATTTCATCAACCCGCCCTATATCGGCATTGCCGACGACCTGGCGAAGCGGATTCCCCACTGCACCTATGTCGTGATCCCCGCGTCGCTCCAGACGCATGGCCACGGCACGCACACCTGGGCGGCGGTGTGGCACGACCAGATGGCGCAACTGCTGAAGGAGTCAGAGCACTAGGGTCACAGGCGGGTGAAGCGTTCAGGCTTCACCCGAATTCACCCTAGGAGTCGCAGGAACCGCTGCACGATTTGGCGCCCGACATGCAGGCGCAACCTTCCTGCATGTCGCGCGAGAGCTGCTCGAAATAGGCTTCGAGCGCATCGCGCACCAGTTGGTGGCGGTTGAGCCCGGTCTTTACCGCCGCGATCGCCAGCCGCTCATGTTCGCGATGCGACAGCGCGATGAACAGTTTCTTGGGCCGCGTCGGATCGTGCGGAACCTCGTGATCCAGCTCCTGCTCGACGTGCATCGACGTGCGCGGGGGAGGCGCGAAGCGCTCGATGGCGGCGGGCACGAACGGGGGCATGATCGCGGCCGGCATCATGGAGGACGGCATGGCGTTGCCCTTGCGCGCGAGAAGGCTCGCGGTGATGGGTGCAAATCGCGCCTGACTCATCGGCTGCCTCCATTTTCATATGACGCTCTGTCCGTCGCGCGGCGTCCAAACGAGTGGGTTCTGCGTTCGCCGCCGCCGAACATGTGCGGTTGCGCGGCGCGGCGATCGACGCCTGAGCGCCGGTCGATGCCATCCGGAAATGGCGGCTTCTCCATGGTCACGATGATGGTGTCATTGGCCGGTGTGGCCGCGGGCGGCGGTGGCGGCAGGGGCGGCAACGGCACATTCTGCGTCATCACCGGCGGATCCCATTCCGGCTCGGGCACCTCAACGACATCGGTGCCCGCGAGGACGTCGATGTCCGCGACGACGTCCGCGACGCTGAGCGCGCTCACCGCGAAATGCTCCGGGCGTCTCTCCGGTACGATCTTCTCGTCATTGGTCAGGCGCGACAGGCGATCCTGGACGTAGACCCACAGATCGCGAATTTCCCTGGAGGACTGCGATTTCGGCGCGGCCTCGCCGACCGTACGGCCATCCGTCATGCTGGCGGCGAAATCGACGCGATGGTGCAGGGTGATCGGCGCCACCGTTCCGTGCTGCGACAGCGCGACGGCCGCTTCGCCGGTGATGCGCGCACGCGCCGTGGCGCCGTTCACCACGAACACCAGGGGCTTGTTGTGCTTCTCCGCGATATCGACGGTTGCGCCGACCGCGCGAAGATCGTGTGGGCTGGGGCGCGTCGGCACCAACACCAGGTCGGCATGCGCCACGACTCGGGAGATCGAGCCGGTGATCGCGGGCGGTGTGTCGATGACGACCAGCTTCATGCCGGCCTTTTCGAGATGATCCAGCGCCTCGTCCAGTTCCAGCACGCCGACTTGCGCGAAGTGCGGCGTCGGCGCTTCGCGAGCGTTCCACCACTGCGCGAGCGAGCCCTGCGGATCGGTATCGATGAGCGCGACAGGGCCTATGCCGGCCTTGTCCGCCTCTACGGCAAGATGGCCCGACAATGTCGTTTTTCCCGAGCCGCCCTTCTGCGATGCCAGCACCAGCACATGCATCCGGTCCGTCCGTGGCGGCATAACGCTTTCGCCCAAGGCAAATCTCCCAGCCTGACCCGGCGTGAAAGCCGGTTTTTGCATCCTGCGACAGAACAGATTGCGGCACGCTGAAACGACACGCGTGCAATTGCTTCAATTTGTGCGAGAGTTTTCATCGAATGCCGCGCAATCCATCATGGTTGACGCGGCGACAACCATCAGGAGGCCGTCATGCCGCGCTTGCACGAAGTCCCCAAAGCCGAGGCCCATCCGGGCGCGCAACAGATCTACAAGCTTCTTTTCGGCGATCGCGATCCGGTGAAGCAGCCGGGAACTGCAACTGGCACGCCCGGAAACTGGTGGACGGTTTACGCGGGATCGCCTGACGTGTTCGACCATGCCGTCGCCGGGTTCGCGCTCTATCGCAGCCCCAAGCGCAAGCTCGATCCCAAGCTGCGCGAACTGGGGCAGACACGCGTCGGCTGGGCGCGCGGCAGCCAGTTTGTCTACTCGCAGCATTGCAAGGCCTGCCGCGGCGTGGGTTTGCCGGAAGAGAAGATCAAGGCCATTCCGCATTGGCAGATCGCCGATTGCTATACGCCGGTTGAACGGGCCCTGCTCGCTTATACCGACGGGCTCGTTCTGATGGGCGGACGCGTGGCCGACGGCATCTTCGATGAGATGAAGAAGCATCTTTCCGAGGAGGAGATCCTGGAGTTCACCTACATCACCGCGCTCTATGATCTGCACGCCGTCACCACCAAGGCGCTGAAGCTGGAATATGACGACGTGCCGGATCGCATCGTGGAAGTCGCCGCGCCGGCCGACAACAAGGACGATCCCATGGGCTTGATCGACCGCAGATAGGATTTGACCATGGCGCAAACCTTCGATGACTTGCTGAAGGCGCCGGGCCTGCTGGTTCTTCCCGGCGCTTACGATGCGCTTTCCGCGCGCATTGCCATTCGCGCCGGCGCCAGGGCGGTTTACATGACCGGTTTCGGCGTGGCGGGCGCGAGCTTCGGGGTGCCCGACATCGGCCTCGTCAATGCCGAGCAGATGATCGAGCGCGTGCGCGCCATCGCATCGGCGATCGCACCGGTGCCGCTGGTCGCCGACGGCGACAACGGACACGGCGGACCGCTGAATGTCGCGCGCCTCACCCGTCTCTATGAGCAGTCCGGCGCGCAATGCATCCAGCTCGAGGACCAGGTGTCGCCTAAGCGCTGCGGGCACATGGAGGGCAAGGAGGTGGTTTCGCCGGAAGACGCCGCGGCGAAAATCCGTGCCGCCGCCGAGGCGCGTTCATCCTCCGCCTTCAAGATCATGGCGCGCACCGATGCGCGTGCAACCCATGATCTGGATGAAGCGCTGCGCCGGGGCGAAGCATTTTTGAAAGCCGGCGCCGATATCCTCTTCATCGAGGCGCCGCGCAGCGAGGACGAACTCGTCAAGGTCGCGTCCACCTTCAAAGGCACGCCTTTGCTGGCCCACTTGGTGGAGGACGGCAAGACGCCGATACTTTCGCCGGAGTCCCTGCAGCAGATGGGCTACAAGATCGCGCTGTACCCGATCAGCGCGCTGCTCGCCGTGTCTGCTGCCCTGGAGCAGGCCTATGGAAAGCTGCTGGGAGCCGTGCCGCAGCCGCGCACGCGCGTTACGTTTTCGCAATATAACGAGATCGTCGGTTTGCCCGAGTTTCTCGCAACTGCGAAGAGATTCGACACGCGGTAAGAGGCGCAGGCTGGCTATGCCCGCCGCGAATGATGCGCCAATAGCGCATTGCACGGTTTTTTGACCCGTTTGGCCCGCCGAT
>DATIVW010000136.1:0-14932 GCA_035465595.1 Rhizomicrobium sp.
TCGAAGAAGGCGCGGGCATCCGCTTCCTTGTCGAAATAGCCGCCCTTCCAGCCCCAATAGGTCCAGGTGCCGGCGAGGCGATCGAAGACCTGCTTGGCGGAATTCTCGCCGACGCGCTCGTCGCCGTCCGGCTCCTTGCGCCACAGCCATTCCGGAACGTCCTTCTCCGGTACAGCCTTCAACTTCGCCGGGATGCCCGCTTTCCGGAAATACTTCTGCGCGAGCACGTCGCAGGCGACCTGGCTCCACTCTTCGGGAACTTCCATGTCGCCCTGGCTGAACACCACAGAACCATCGGGGTTCTTGATCTCGCTGGAGGTTGTGCGGAACGCGATGCCCTCGTAAGCGGAGCGGCCTTCGGTGGTGAACTGGCGACGAATACGCATGGAATTTTCCCCGGCGGTCTGTTTGTTGGCCCCTGTCCCCCCTGATCGCGTTCGACATTTTGGAGACGACTATGCCGTCGCCGGGGGCGCGTTAGCGCGTTGGCTGCCCCGGACGTCCGATAGTGGTTCGTCCTAGATGTTGTGCCGCGATCAGCGACAGGCCCCAACTATGCCACCGTCTTCCGCAGCCGCAAGGCGGAAAGTGGTTAACCGCGCCTTAACCACCAAATCTTGTGCTGTGCACAACTGCTATTTTGGCCGGTAAACATCATGTCAAGCGGTTAACGGCACGGCGAACCCAAAATATTTTTCCGCTACGCAAGGGCGATCCCCAATTCATCCACATCCCTGTGCGGGCCTGTCACAGGTCTGAAACGAATTTCATGCGGAACTGCGAGTCGTCCGGCCCGCGCCTTTCGCCACAATGGCGCGCGCAAGGGCGGTTACATATATTGCGCGCACACGCGAATCTGGTGTCCAGACAATGGCCTCGTTGAAGTCGCTTTTCGTAATGATCTTCGCCTGGTGGCGCAGCGCCACCCTCGGCACGCTCGTCACGACCTTGTTCTCGGGCCAGCCGGTGGGCACCGACAAGTTCGGCAATCGCTATTACCAGACCAGGGACCGCAAGCGCCGCTGGGTGATCTACAACGGCACCGTCGAAGCTTCCCGCGTGCCACCCGACTGGCATGGCTGGCTGCACCACACCTTCAAGGAGCCGCCGACCGTGAAAGGCTTTCCCACGCGGCCGTGGGAGAAGACGCATATCCCCAACCAGACGGGCACCGACAATGCATTGCGCCCGCAAGGATCGCTGGCGCGCAGCGGCGAACGTCCGCCGGCGACCGGCGATTATGAAGCGTGGACACCCGAGTAATGTCGAACAACACCACCGTTGAAACTCTCATCGGCGCCGTCGTGATCGCTGTGGCTGCGGCGTTCCTGTTCTTTGCCTACACCAGCACCGGATCGGGCAACGTCACCGGCTATGACGTGACCGCGCGCTTCTCGAGCGCCGACGGCATTGCGAACGGCACCGATGTGCGGCTGCACGGTATCAAGATCGGAACGGTGGCGGGCCTGTCGCTCGACCCGAAGACCTATTACGCGGTCGCGCATCTTTCGATCCGCAACGACGTGAAGATTCCCGACGATTCCTCGGTGAAGATCACCTCCAGCGGATTTCTCGGCAGCAATTACGTCGCCATCCAGCCCGGCGGCAGTACCACGATGGTGGCGCAGGGCGGCGAGCTGACCAACACGCAAGGCGCCGTGGACGTGATGGGCCTGATCGGCCGCGCGGTGATGGGCGGCGGCAAATGAAATTCGCCGGCGTCCTTTCCGCTTCCCTGCTTCTGCTCGCCGCGCCTTCGGTGGCGCAGACCGCGCGGCCGGCGGCTGCTTCGGCGAAACCGCCGGCCGCTTCGCCCGCGAAGCCATCTGCCGCAATGCCCGCGAAGCCTTCAGCCGCTGCGCCTGCAAAGCCCGGCGTTGCGGCGGCCGCGCCGACTGCGCCCGCGCTCCCAGAGCCGTCGTCTCCCTACAAGGCGGTCACGCCGCCACCCGCCGCGGCCCTCGTCATTCCGCAGCCCTACAATCCGATGGCGAAGGTGGAGCAGGCGGCCCTCAACACCGCGATCCCCGGCAAGGATGGTGTCAAGCGCATGATCATCATGCGCGGCCTCGACAAGATCACCGGACGCCCCGCCAACATTCTGGCGCCCGTCGGCGTGCCGGTGACATACGCGACGATGACGATCACGGCGCGCTATTGCTATTCGACACCCATCACCGAACCGCCCGAGACGACGGCGTTCGTGCAGATCGAGGATCATCGCCCGGACCAGGATGCGCAGCAGGTGTTCTCCGGCTGGATGCTGGCCTCGAGCCCGTCGCTCAACGGCCTGCAGCACCCGCTCTACGACGTCTGGGTGATGAACTGCGCGACCAACCAGCCCGGCCAGCAATTGCCGCTGATCGCGTCCACCTCGACGGTCAAGGCGACGTCGCCGGACGCCACGTCCAAGGAAGCCATGCCCGATCTGCCGGAAGGCGCGGGGCAGTAGAAGTCCGCGTCCCGCTTCAGCGCATCGGCAAGCAGCACCAGATATTCGTCGCGCGGAATCTCGATCGCGCCGAACTGCGCCAGGTGGCTGGTGATGAACTGCGCATCGAGCAGGCTGAAACCGCCGGCCTTCAGGCGCGCAACCAGATGGGCGAGGGCGACTTTGCTGGCATCACGCTCCCGGGAGAACATGCTTTCGCCGAAGAACGCCGCGCCGATCTTCACGCCGTAGAGACCGCCGACGAGCTTTCCTTCGCGCCAGCATTCGACCGAGTGCGCATGGCCGTTCTGATGAAGCGCCGTATAGAGTGAAAGTATTTCCGCGTTGATCCAGCTTTCATCGCGATCCGGCGCGGGTGCGGCGCAGAACTGCATCACCTCCCGGAACGCGGTGTCGATCGTGACGGTGAAACGGTCACTCCTGATCGTGCGTGCGAGCCGCCGGGGCAGGTGGAATTGGTCGAGCGGAAAGATGCCGCGCGCATCCGGCGACACCCAGAACAGGCTCGGATCGTCGCGCCGCTCGGCCATCGGGAATACCCCGGCGCAATAGGCCTGCAACAGAATTTCGGGCGTGAGACGGGGCGCATGCATCCTTGCATGATAGCGCCTGTCTACCGCCCGGTGTTGCTATTTCTGGTTGGCCGCCCAGGGCCCCGGCCCTGCCGCGGCGATGTAGAGAAACACGAAGCAGAAGAAGATGGCTTCGGCGCCGCCATTGTTCAGCGGCAGCAATCCGCCGCCAGGGACGTGCACCATCCAGTAGGCCACCGCCATCTCGCCTGAAGCGATGAAGGCCGCGATGCGGCTGAACAGGCCCAGCACGATCAGCGCGCCACCGACGAGCTCGATAGCGCCCGCCGCCATGATCATCGGCGTTAAATGATCGAACATCGCGTTGTGCGGAAAGCCCAGAAGCTTGGAGGTTCCATGCTCCAGAAACAGCAGTCCGGCGACGATGCGCAGGATGCTCAGGAGCATGGGCGCGTATTTATCGAGAAATGACATGGCGGTTCCCCCTGCCGTTGCGCGGCGACAATAGCGCGAGTCGCGATAGACTTTGCCGTCGCCGCAACTGGAACCAGCGCCATGTCCGAACCCGGAATTCCGAGACGACGGCCCAGGCACTGGCTGGAATACGTTTCCACGGCCTTTGCCGTAGTCGTTTCGCTGATCTCGCTGTGGGTCGCGATCGCGACCGAGAGGGCCAACCGCCAGATGGTAGCCGCATCGTCCTGGCCGCTGCTGGAAGTCGACAGCAGCAATGTGGATGACCAGGGCCATTCGGTCTTGCTGTTCCGCGTCTCCAATGCCGGCGTCGGTCCGGCCAAGGTGCGCAGCTTCGAAGTCTTCTACAAGGGCAAGCCTTACAGGACGGCCATATCGCTCATCCAGGCGTGTTGCGCGCCCGGATTCAAAAGACCGTCACCGGCAGACGATGAAAGTCAGACCGGTTCCTTCATCACCGGCGGCGTGGCTGGAAACGTGATCCGGGCCGGCGAAACGCATCCCTTCATCACCTACAGCCTCGCGTCGCAGAACGGCGAGGTCTGGCGCGCAATCAACACAGCGCGCAACGAGAGCATCACCTATCGCATATGTTATTGCTCGGTGTTCGACGAATGCTGGATAAACGCCCCGGCCGGACGCGACCAGCTCGATCCGGTGCCGGTGGACAAGTGCCCGGTGCCGCCGGTGCCTTACACGGAGTAAGACCCCTCATGGACAAGGAATCTGCAACGCACTCCTTCATGCGGCGTCATTGGACCGACACGCTGTTCGCGGTGGCGGCGCTGTTCGTCTCGGCCATCTCGCTCTGGGTCGGCATTCGCACCGAGGACGCCAACGAGAAGCTCGTGGCGGCAAGCACATGGCCCTTCGTGCAAGTGCTGATCAACAACGCGACGCCGCAGGGCGAGCCGCGGCTCGAATTCAACGTGACGAACACGGGCGTGGGGCCCGCCAAGATCGAAAGCTTCGAGGTGTTCTGGAAGGGCAGGCCCTTCCGGTCCGGCAAGGAACTGGTGACCGTCTGTTGCGGCCTGAAATCGAAGGGCGGCGAGACCTTGCCCGGCGCCACCAACACAACGCGGCTGCTGACCGGCACTGTTCAGGGATTCGTCTTGCGACCTGGCGAAAGCGAGTCCTTCATCATCTATCCGCTGACCAGCGATACGATCGAGATATGGAATGCGCTGAACAAGGCGCGAAAGGATATCACCTATCGCATCTGCTACTGCTCGGTGCTGGATGAGTGCTGGCGCAACGCGTTGGCCAGCGACATGTCCAAGCCGGGTCAGTTGCGTCCCGAGCGCGTGAAGACCTGCCCGGTGCCCGAGGTAGCCTATACGCAGTGATCAGCGCGTGAAGCGCATCCAGGCGATGTAGCGGCGGAACTGCGCATGGGTGAGCCGGTCCGCCACGGCGGCGGCTTCGCTTTCGAAGAACCGCATGATGCTGGCCGCGAACCAAGCCACGGCGCCTGCCGCACCGGCCTCAAGCTCGGCCATCCGTGCGAGCGGCAGGTGCTCGCGGGTGGCGATGAGATGCGCGGTCTGCGCGGCTTCCAGCGGCGACATGGCGAATCCTTTCGATTCGACGGAAAGGATACCCCGGGCCCGTTAAACTTCTGTTGCGGCGGATCAACCCGCCTTGTGGCGCTGCAGGAAATGCTCCAGCCAGTGGATGTTGTACTCGCCGTTGATGATATCGGGCTCGCGCAGCAGCTCCAGGAACAGCGGCACGGTCGTCTCGATGCCGCCGACCACCAGCTCGTCCAGCGCCCGGCGCAGGCGCATCAGGCATTCGTTGCGGCTGCGGCCGTGGACGATGAGCTTGCCCGCCAGTGAATCGTAGTAGGGCGGCAGGCGGTAGCCGTCATACATGGCGCTGTCGAAGCGAACGCCGAGGCCGCCGGGCGCATGGAACGCCGTGATCGTGCCGGGCGACGGCACGAAGGTGAACGGGTTCTCCGCGTTGATGCGGCATTCGATGGCGTGACCGGAGAAGGTCACGTCCTGCTGCTTCAGCTCCAGCACGCTGCCGGCGGCGATGCGGATCTGCTCGCGCACGATGTCGATGCCGGTGATGGCTTCCGTCACCGGATGCTCGACCTGCAGGCGCGTGTTCATCTCGATGAAATAGAACTGGCCGTCCTCGAACAGGAACTCGATCGTGCCCGCGCCGAGATAACCAAGCCTCTTGAGCGCCTTCGTGACCACCGCGCCGATATCGTCGCGCTGTCTGGCGTTGAGGGCGGGGGAGCCTGCTTCCTCCCAGACCTTCTGGTGGCGGCGCTGCAGCGAGCAGTCGCGTTCGCCCAGATGGATGACGTTGCCGTGGCTGTCTGCGAGCACCTGGATCTCGATGTGGCGCGGCCGCTGGAGATATTTCTCCATGTAGACCTGGTCGTTGGCGAAAGCGGTTTTCGCCTCCTGCCGCGCGGTCGCCAGCGCCAGCGGCAAGTCCGCCGCCGTCTGCGCCACCTTCATGCCGCGCCCGCCGCCGCCCGCCGTCGCCTTGATGAGGACCGGATAGCCGATCTTCGCGGCAACATCGGCTGCGTCCGCGTCGCTCACTGCGCCGCCGGAGCCGGGAACGGTCGGAATGCCGACTTCCTTCACCGCTTTGATCGCGGTGATCTTGTCGCCCATCATGCGAATGTGTTCCGGCGTCGGGCCGATGAAGGTGATGCCGTGCTCCTTCACGATCTCCGCAAAGCGCGCATTTTCCGACAGGAAGCCGTAACCCGGATGGATCGCTTCGGCGCCGGTGATCTCGCAGGCGGCGATGAGCGCGGGAATGTTCAGATAGCTCTGCGCGGCACTCGGCGGGCCGATGCACACGCTCTCGTCGGCCATGCGCACATGCATGGCGTTGGCGTCGGCGGTGGAATGCACCGCCACGGTGGAGATGCCCATCTCCTTGCAGGCGCGGACGACGCGAAGCGCGATCTCGCCGCGATTGGCGATGAGGATTTTCTCGAACATCAGGAAATGACGAGCAGGGCCTGGCCGAACTCGACGGGCTGGCCGTTCTCGATGCAGATCTCGCTGACCTTTCCGCCACGCGGCGCGAGAATGGGGTTCATCGTTTTCATCGCTTCGACGATCAGCAGCGTGTCGCCTTCCTTCACCGTGGAGCCGACGGTGACGAAGGGTGGCTTGCCCGGCTCGGGCGCGACATAAACGGTGCCGACCATTGGCGAGGGCACCGCGTTCGGATTGGGCCCGCTGGTCTTGGGCGCCTCGGCTACCGGGGCCGGGGCGTGCGCGACCGGCGCATGGGCTACCGGCGGCGCGGCCATCGCAACGTTGCCGCCGCGCGCCACGCGCATGCGCAGACCGTTCTGCTCGATCTCGATTTCCGTCAGTCCGGTTTCGTTGAGCAATTCCGCCAGTTCGCGGATTGCGTCGGAATCCACCGACGACTTGGACTTCACGACCGTGGGCTTCGCCTCTTTCATGCTCATTCTTTTTCTTCCTTGAGAAGCGCCACCAGCGCATCGACCGCGAGCAGATAGCCGTTTGCCCCCAGCCCGCAGATCAGCGCATCGGCTGCCTCCGCGATGAAGGAGCGGCGTCGGTATGGCTCGCGCTTGTAGGGGTTGGACAAATGCACCTCGATGAGGGGGTGGTTCACGGCCCGGCAGGCATCCAGCAGGGCCACGGACGTGTGCGTGTAGGCGCCCGCGTTGAGGATAACGCCGCAGCCGCTGGTCCGCGCCTCCTGGATCCAGTCCACCAGTTCGCCTTCGTGGTTGGACTGGCGGAAGGCAACGGTGAGGCCATGCGCCTTGGCACGGGCCTTCACGGCTTTCTCGATATCGGCGAGCGTCGCGCGGCCATAGACCTCCGGCTCCCGCGTCCCCAGCAGATTGAGGTTCGGGCCGTTCAGGACATAGATCGGGAAGGTCTTGGAACTCTGGGCTTTTCGGGCCAAGGGGACTCCGGCGAAGCGGTGCGTGGGGGGCCTTATAATGCCCCTTGGGGCGAGGGGAAACCCGAACTTCCGCCTTAGGTTTATTGACTTCCGGACCGCGTTGGGGACCATCCCGCCCGTCCCAGGGGTGCCTTCGGTCGCCGGATCACGTCCGGCCATGGAGGCTGAGACCGCCATCGGCGGAACCCACAGAACCTGATCCGGGTCGTACCGGCGTAGGGAGCGGATGGCGAAAGCGCCCGCTTCCATTTTGAAAGAGGCGAATATGGCGCTCCGCGTTACCGTCAACGGCGAATCCCGCAATTTCGAGAAAGCGCTCAGCGTACGCGCGCTGCTGGCGGCGCTTGGGCAGGATCCGGCCAAAGTCGCGGTGGAGCGCAACCTCGAGATCGTGCCGCGCTCGCAATACGACGCGGTGATGGTGGGCGAGGGCGACAGGTTCGAGATCGTGCATTTCATCGGAGGCGGAAATGCACCCGTCGATACTCCAAGAGTGGACAAGCCTTTCGTGATCGCGGGCAAGACGTTCAAGTCACGCCTCATCATCGGCACGGGCAAATACAAGTCCTACGAAGACAACGCGCGCGCGCTGGAGGCCAGCGGCGCGGAGATCGTGACCGTGGCGGTGCGCCGCGTAAACCTCACCGACCCCAGCCAGCCCAAGCTGGTGGACTTCATCGATCCGAAGAAGGTGCAGTATCTGCCGAACACGGCGGGATGCTTCACCGGCGAGGAAGCGGTGCGCACCTTGCGCCTCGCGCGCGAAGCCGGCGGCTGGACGCTCGTGAAGCTCGAAGTGCTGGGCGAGAAGAAGCTGCTCTACCCCGACATGCTGGAAACGCTGCGCGCCACCGAGATGCTGACGAAAGAAGGATTCCAGGTGATGGTCTATTGCAGCGACGATCCGCTGATGGCCAAGCGGCTGGAGGATATCGGGGCGGCGGCGATCATGCCGCTTGCGGCGCCCATCGGCTCAGGCATGGGGCTGCAGTCCACCGTGAACATCCGCATGATCATCGAAGACGCGAAGGTGCCGGTCGTTGTGGATGCGGGCATCGGCACGGCGTCGGATGCGGCGGTGGCGATGGAGCTGGGCTGCGACGCGGTGCTGACCAACACCGCCATCGCGCACGCGAAGGATTCGGTGATGATGGCGCGGGCGATGAAATTGTCGGTCGAGGCGGGGCGCCTCGCCTGGCTGGCGGGCCGCATGGCGAAAAAGGCTTACGCCGATCCGTCGAGCCCGCTGAGCGGGCTTATATGAGGCGAGCCACAGCGCTCGCCATTGCCGCCGCTGTCCTCGCCACGCCGGTTCGTGCGCAGGATGATGCGATCAAGTTGATCGCTTATGCGCGCTGGGTCGATATCGGGCCGGGGCACACGATTGCCCAGCTCAAGCCGGCGGAAATGGCCGAGCTTCGCCGTTGCAAGTCCTGGACGATGTATTTCCAGCCGTCCGGCGACGGGATCGTGCAGACCTTCGTCGCCGGCATGACGATGAGCAACGCCTATTCGCAGGTCCAGATTTCACGTCTTTCGGGCGAGACCATCTTCATCCTGTCGCAGAAGGGCAGCCAAAAGACGCATGACACGCTGCATCTGTCGAAGGACGGGCGGGTGCTGACGCAGATGTCGCCGCCGTTCCGGCCGCACACCTATCTGCGATGTGAGAACGCGCCGAAGAACTAGCCGCTACTTCGCCGTCTTTTCGATCCATGCGGCGAAGGCGTTCATGATCCGGCTCATGAACTCGCGCGTCGCCGCGTCCGGGATGTTGCCGTTGCCATCCGTGACCTTGTCGGAATGGGGAATGTAGGCTTCCGGTTGCTGCAGGACCGGCATGTCCAGGAACACGAAGCATTGGCGCAGGTGGTGGTTCGCGCCGAAGCCGCCAAGGCCGTAGGGCGTATTGGAGACCACGGCGCAGGGCTTGCCGCTCCACACGCTTTTGCCCGCCGGCCGCGAGCCGACATCGATCGCGTTCTTCAGGCACCCTGGAACGGAGCGATTGTATTCCGGCGTGACGAACAACACCGCATCCGCCGCCTTGATCTGTTCGCGGAACCGCGTCCACGCCGCGGGGGCATCCGGTTCCAGGTCTTCGTTGTAGAGCGGCAGATCCCCGATCTCGGCGAATTTCAGTTCCAGCGCGGGCCTTGAAAGCGGGGCTAGCGCGTTCGCAAGTTTCCGGCTGAAGGATTCCTTGCGCAGGCTTCCCACGATAACGGCGACATTGCGCGGCATTAGATTCTCCTAGCTGTGTTCGGCCGCCAGCCTGGAGAGGATCGTATCGTTGATAGCGCCCTCGCGCATCCGTCCGTTGACGATGAACGCGGGAGTTCCATCGATTTTCGCGGCGATGGCCAGATCGTGCGCCGCCTTGATGGAGGCATCGACGGACTTGTCCATCATGTCCTTCTTGAGCTTGTCGACATCGAGGCCTGCCTTGCGCGCCACCGAGAAGATCAGGTCCGGCGTTGCCAGTTCCTGCTCATCCATCAACGCAAAGTAGAATTTCAGGTATTTGTCGGGCTGGTTGCGCGCGGCGATGGCGGCGTGGGCCGCGACAATCGAGTTCGGTCCCTTGATGGGGAACTCGATGAAGGCGAAGCGGGTGTCGTTCTTGTGCTTGTCGTAGAACTTCTTCACCGCTGGAAGCGAGGCGCGGCAATAGGGACAGTTGTAATCGAAGAACTCGACCAGGGTTGTCTTGGCGTTTGCGGGACCGGTGACGAACGCGACCTTCGGGTTGAAGAAGGCCGGCATGCCGATCTTGTCCACGGCGACTTGCCGCGCGGCGTCTTCCTGCGCCGTCTGGTCCGCCTGCATCTTGTTCGACATGTCCACGAGGATCTCGGGGTTGCGCAGCAGGTAATCCCGGATGCGCGCGTCCGAGGCTTCCTGCGACACGGGCAGGGTGCCCGTCGATGCCATGATCAGCACGACGATCACAGCGAGGGCTGCGCCGCCTAGCCCGCCGAGCGCGGCGAGTTTCCAGTCCTGGGCCATGATTCCTCTTCCGGTGTTCAGTGGCGCCGCTGCGCCTGGATAGCGGAGCCGGCGGCAGCCAGAATGTCATTGGCGTGCTGCCAGTCCATGGAGCCTTTTGCAAGCTTGACGGACGCGGCCTGGGCGAAGTGCGCCGCGCCGCGCATGTCGCCGCCCTGATAATGCAGCTCCGCCGTCGCCAGGTCGGCCATCGGCTTGTTGTTGAGATCGCTGTAAGCCTGTGCCAGCTCGTACCAGGCGAAGGTGTTGGAATTCTCCTGCAGCAGCGCGGCCTTGAGATTGCCCAGCGCAGGCTGCGCCAGCGCCGGGTTTTCGGTTGCAAGCTGCGCCGCGGCGAGGCTGATCCGCAGAAGCGGCGCGTCCGGCATCAGGTCCACCGATTTCTGATACGGGGCGATGCCCTTCATGGGCTGGCTCATCTCGACATTGATCTGCCCGAGCAACTCCCAGAAATACGGATTCTTCGGGTTTGTCGCGATGAGCGCGTTGGTCTCGGCGAGCGCCTTCTTCATGTCGGGTTGGCGGAAATAAGCCATCGCTCGGGCATAGTGCGCCTCGTCGCTCTGGTCGCTCAGCGGATAGCGCACCAGCACGTCCTCGGGTTTGGAAATATAGCCGGCGAGTTTCGCCTGGATCATGTGGAATTCCTTGATCTGCTCCGGCGTGTCGGGCACGTCCTTGTAGGGCGAAGCCTCGACCTCGCGCTCCAGCAGGTCGATGCGATCGCGGTCGGCCGGGTGATCCGAGATGAAATCCTTGTCGTAGTATGCGGAGCGCGCGTTTTCGTCGGCGAATTTCTCGAATACTTCCACCATGCCGCGGCCAGACTGATGGGTGGCGCGCAGGAATCTCAGGCCCATCTGGTCGGCGGTCGCTTCCTGCACGCGGCTGAAGGCGAGGAATTGGGACATCGCCGCCTGCTGGCCGAGCTGGATCGCGCCCATGCCCGCTTCGCCCGCGCCCATCGCCATCGCGGCGATGCCCACCGCCATGCCGATCAGCATCGGGATGCTCGCCTTCTGCATCGCGCCGGCGTCGCGGATCATGTGTCCGCCGGCAACATGGCCGGTTTCATGCGCGAGGATGCCGATGATCTGGTTCGGTTTTGTAAGCTGCATGATCGTGCCGGTGTTGACGAAGATGTCCTCCTCGTTGCCGGCGATCGGACTTTGCGTCGCGAAGGCGTTGATCTCCGGATCCTGCACCAGAAACAGGTGCACGGTGTTCGGATCGATGCCGGCGGCCTTCAGGATCGGCACTTCATAGCCGCGCAACACGCGCTCGATTTCGGTGTCGCGAACGACGTTTATGGCTTGCGCCGCCGCCGGCTGCATCATTGCGCCGAGCAGGGCGAACATTGTCGCCGAGAAGAATCCGGCGGTGCGCCAAAAGCTTGTTCGCAAAACTGTCATGCGCATCAGCCGCGCCATCGGGTTGCAATACGCCAAGGCTTGAACGCTCCTTCACCCCGCGCGAACCCCGCAAGACCGTATGTAGCGTCCCGGGCAACGTCAATAAAGGCGGGGCTTCAGTAACCATGTAGAACCGGATAGCCGGTCTGGGCAGCTCCGCGTCCGCCAATTTTATTTGACGTTCATTGCAGCTTGTTCATCCGGCGCTTCGGCGCCATGCGTCCTGATCCCGCGCGTGTGCGTGCCGTCATCCGATCCTTCCGGGAAAGGATTGGGATTGCGGTCAACCCTTCGAACTGAACGCGCGCTGCCACCAGCCCTTCTTGGGCGGTGCCTCGGTGGCCGTCTGCGGCTCGGTTTCCGGCTTTGACGTGCCGAGGGACCAGACCGGCGCGGACTCGGCGTTCGGCTTGGCGACCATCGGCTCATGGGTCTCGTCCGGCACGATGGCGTCGGTGTCGCGCACGCTGGCGTCTACGGGGACGCCTTCCAGATTGTTGGCGTAGCCCTGCTGCTGGCTGAAGCCTTCGCCGTCGCGCCGGCCACGGCGTCCGCGCCTGCGGCGGCGGCGCCTGCGCTGCCCGCCTTCGCCCTGTTCGCCGCTTGGAGCGAGGCCCTCGGCGTGATGCTCGGCTTCGCCGCTCGCATTCTCGAATTCGCCCGGAAGGACCGGTGCTGCTGGGATGGGCTCCTGCAGCGTGTTCGGGCCGCGATCACGATCACGATTGCGCCCGCGGCCGCCACGGCGGCGACGCTTGCGATGTCCGCCTTCGCCATTTTCATCATGCGAGCGCTGCTGCGGATCGCGGGCCTCGGACGAAGCCGGCGCTTCCTCGCGCTCTTCCTCGTCTTCCTCCTCGATCTCTTCTTCCTCTTCGACCTCTTCTTCCTCGATGTCCTCGGAAAGATCGGTCGGCGTGGCGAGGCCGGCCTCGATGGACACCGACGGGCGGTGCGGACGGTCTTCGGGCGAACGCTGCACAAGCCGCGCGATCTCGAAGGTTCCCGTCATGATGTCGGAGTCGGGCTCGAAGCTGACCGACATCGCGTATTCGGTTTCGGCGCGCGCCAGCTCCTGGCGCTTCTTGTTGAGCATGAAGATGGCCACGTCCGGCGTGACCTTCACGCTTATCGCCGATGAGCGGCCGCGCTGGCCTTCCTCCTCGATGCCGCGCAGCACGCGCAGCGCGGTGGATTCCACCGAGCGCACGATGCCCTGGCCGCCGCAATGCGGGCAGGTGACCGTCGATCCGGCGACGACGCCCGCACGCAAGCGCTGGCGGGACATTTCCATCAGGCCGAACTGGCTGATCTTGCCGATCTGCACGCGCGCCCGGTCGTTCTTCACCGCATCGCGCAGGCGCTTTTCGACGTGGCGGTCGTTGCGGCTGTCCTCCATGTCGATGAAGTCGATGACGATGAGGCCGGCAAGATCGCGCAGGCGAAGCTGGCGGCCGATTTCGGACGCGGCTTCGAGGTTGGTCTTGTGCGCGGTCTCCTCGATGGAGTGCTCGCGCGTGGCGCGGCCGGAGTTCACGTCGATGGCGACGAGGGCTTCGGTCTGGTTGATGACGATATAGCCGCCGGATTTCAGCGTGACGGTCGGCTGGAACATGGCGTCGAGCTGCGCCTCGATGTGCATGCTCTGGAAGAGGGGGACCGGCTCCTTGTATTGCCGGACGTTCTTGGCATGGCTCGGCATGAGCATGCGCATGAAGTCTTTTGCGTTCTTGTAGCCTTCGTCGCCCTCGACAACGATCTCCTCCACGTCCTTCGTATAGAGGTCGCGGATCACGCGCTTGATCAGATCGCCTTCCTCGTAGACGCAGGCGGGCGCGTTGGATTCCAGCGTGAGCTCGCGGATCTGGTCCCACAGGCGCAACAGGTATTCGTAGTCGCGCTTGATCTCGAGCTTGGTGCGGCTTTCGCCCGCCGTGCGGATGATCAGGCCCATGCCTTCGGGCAGCTCCAGCGCCGCGGCGGCGGACTTCAGGCGCTTGCGGTCGGCCGGATTGGTGATCTTGCGGGAGATGCCGCCGCCGCGCGGCGTGTTGGGCATCAGCACGCAATAACGGCCCGCGAGCGACAGATAGGTCGTGAGCGCCGCGCCCTTGTTGCCGCGCTCTTCCTTGACCACCTGCACCAGCATCACCTGGCGGCGCTTGATGACTTCCTGGATCTTGTAGTGCTTGCGGCGCAGGAAACGCTGGCCCGGACGCTTGCTCTGCAAGGGCTGGGCGGGGTGTTCGCCTTCCGCGTGTGGCAGCTCGCCGTCGGCAAACGGCTCGGCTGCCGCCTGTTCGTCAACGATGCCCTGATCGGCTTCGGCACCCGGATCGACGATGTGGGCATCGTCGGCGGGGTAGGGATGTTCGTGCTCTTCGCCATGCACCTGCACAAAGGGCGCATCGCCGGCTTCGGAGATCGTCTGCTGGTCGACGATGCCTTCGTCGGCTTCCTCATCGGCCAGGTGCCCGAGCGGGTTCTCCTGCTCCTCGTGGAGATGATGTTCGTGCCCGTCTTCATCGTCGTCGTGATCGTCGTCGCCAAGCTCCGCCTGCTCGACATCAAACCCGGACTCCACTTCGCTTTCCGCGATTTCGCCCTTGTTGTCGAAGACGTCTTCATCGTCATGTTCCCCGGCGTCTTCCGGGGCGGCTTGCCCGGTTTCTTCGGCCTGCTCGCCGTTGTGGGCAGCGGCGGATTCATCGGATGAGGCGCCGATGGCTTCCGCCTGTTCCTCGGCTTCGAGTTCTTCATCGGAGACGACGGAGGTTCCGGTCTCCACGGCCTCGAAGCCTTCTTCCTCCGCGCGGCGGCGCGCTTCGCGCTGCTGCTCTTCGAGCAGCGCAAGGCGGTCCGCGACCGGGATCTGGTAGTAGTCGGGATGGATTTCGTTGAAGGCAAGGAAGCCCTGGCGGTTGCCGCCATATTCAACGAACGCCGCCTGCAGCGACGGCTCAACGCGCGTCACCTTCGCGAGATAGATGTTTCCCTTGAGCGGCCGCTTGGACGCGGCCTCGAAATCAAATTCCTCGACCTTCGAACCGTCGAGAACAACCACGCGGGTCTCTTCCCGGTGGCTGGCGTCTATCAACATGCGTTTCATGGAAATCTCC
>DATIVW010000137.1:0-3318 GCA_035465595.1 Rhizomicrobium sp.
CGCGTCGAGCGCATCGACCACAGTGAACACCAGATCGTCATTCGCGGGCGGGCCCATGTCGTTCGATGCCTGCGAATTGCGACGGCTCTGTTCCGGCAGCGGCTGGCCGCGGCGGATCTTGCCTGTGAGCCGGCCCCAGCCCAGCGGCGACCACACGACGGCGCCGACGCCCTGGTCGAGGCCAAGCGGCATCAACTCCCATTCATAGTCGCGGCCAACGAGCGAATAATAAGTCTGGTTGGCGACGTAACGCGGCAGGCCGTAACGGTCCGCCACCGCCAGCGACTTCATCAGATGCCAGCCGGAGAAATTGGAGACGCCGATGTAACCGATCTTGCCGGCGTGGATGAGCGTGTCGAGCGTAGAGAGAACTTCCTCCGGCGGCGTCTTGGCGTCGTAGCCGTGCAACTGGAAGAGATCGATGTGGTCGGTGCCAAGTCGCTTGAGCGCACCTTCCACCGCGCGCGTCAGATGAAAGCGCGACGAACCGACATCGTTCGCATCCGGACCGGAGCGGAAGGTCGCCTTGGTGGAGATCAGCAGCCTGTCGCGCTTGCCCTTGATGGCCGCGCCGAGCACGCGTTCGGACTCGCCGCCCGAATAGATGTCGGCGCTGTCGAACATGGTGAGGCCGTGGTCGAGACAGACATCGATGAGGCGTGCGGCTTCCTTATCATCGGTGTCGCCCCAGGCGGCGAGGCCGCCCTTGCCGCCGAAGGTGCCGGTACCGAGCGTTAGAACAGGCACGTTGAAGCCCGAACGTCCCAATTGCCGATATTCCATGTGTGCCTTGCCTCGCGTTGGCGTTGAGGCAAGCATCGGCTTTGCGCGCGACGGGTTCAACCGCGCTGGCGTGTCAGATTTCAGGAATCGTCTGCTTCAAGCGGCCACCGACGCGCACCGGATCGATACGCGCGGCCAAGCCTTTGGCATCTGTTTCGAGGAACACGCCGCAGAGCGTCGCCGGGCCAGTCGCGGGTGTGAAGCGGTTGCCCGGTAGTTTGCGGGTGAAGCGATTGAGTGGCTCGAACTTATCCATGCCTATGACGCTGTCGTAGTCGGCACAAGCGCCCGCGTCGGTCTGATAGGCGGTGCCGCCGGGAAGGATTTGCGCATCGCCCGTCGGCACATGCTGATGCGTGCCGACGACGAGCGACGCGCGGCCATCGCAGAAATGGCCCATCGCCATCTTCTCCGATGTCGCTTCGGCGTGCATGTCCACCACGATCGCGTCTGCCGCTTCGCCGAGCGGGCATGCGTTGAGTTGCGCATCGACGGCGGCGAAGGGATCGTCCTGCGGCTCCATGAACACGCGGCCGAGCGGCGAGACGACAAGCACATGCTGCCCGTTCTTCGCCTGGAAAAGGTTGGCGCCCTTGCCCGGCGCGCCGGCGGGAAGATTGGTCGGACGCAGCACGCGGTCTTCGTCGGCGATGAAGGTGAGGATCTCGCGCTGGTCGGCCCAGTGATTGCCGGTGGTGATGCAGTCCACGCCGAGCGCGAACAGATCGTTGGCGATGGCGCGTGTCAGGCCGAAGCCATGCGCGGCGTTCTCGCCATTGGCGATCACGAAATCGAGTTTGAGCCGGCCGATAAGGCGCGGAAGTTCCGCGGTCACAACATCGCGACCGGGCTTTCCGACGATGTCGCCCATGAAAAGAATGCGCATAAGGGGCGTTAAAGCATTGCAGCCATGCAAAGCGCAACCGCCGCGGAAACCTGTGTTTCGGGCTAATATCGTAACATCAGGAGGCCCTCCATGATGCTTCGCACGGCCGTCACATCCGCACTCTGGATCGGGTTGATGGGCCTTTGCCTCTTTCTGGCGGCCGGAACCTGGCACTGGCCGCAGGCTTGGGCCTTCATCGCGATCTATTTCTTCGGCTCCATCGGCTTTGGCGCCTATTACGCGAAGCGCGACCCCGCATTGCTCAAGGCGCGCATGGAGCCCTTGAACACCAAAGGCACGCCGGTTTGGGACCGCATCTTCCTTTTCACCTTTATCCCGATCTGGTTTCTGTGGCTGATCTTCATGGGCCTGGATGCCGGGCACTGGCATCTCTCAAAGCCCATGCCGGTGAGCGTTAACGTGATCGGCGCGCTGCTCATCGTCGCCGGGTTTGTCGCGACGCTGGCCGTGTTCAACGCCAACAGCTTCGCGGAGCCGACCGTGCGATTGCAGAGCGATCGCGGGCAGCACGTGATCGACACCGGGCCCTACGCGCTGGTGCGTCATCCGATGTACGCCTCCGCTATTCTTTATCTTTTCGGCATGCCGTTGCTGCTGGGATCGACATGGGGCCTTGTCATACCGCCGTTGTTCATTATCGCAGTGTCGCTGCGTGCCATCGGCGAAGAGAACAAGCTCGCACGCGAGCTGCCCGGTTACGCGCAGTACATGCAACGTGTACCTTACCGGCTTGTGCCGTTCGTTTGGTAACGAACTTGTTTGTTGCCGTTTCGGTTTTACATGGCAGTACTGCGCCCGCGGTCTCCGGGCTTCTGCTACAACTCCGGATATTCAAAGGGGTGGGGGATGCGTATTTTTGTATTGGTGACGATTCTTGGCCTGGCCGCTGGTCCAGCACAGGCAGCGCTCTGCCACACACAGAACTTGATGCCGGAATTCCTCACCTTCGAAGCGCAAACCGAAGGAATGGCGGCAGATGCGCGCGCAGACCTATTCGTAAAGGCAATCGCGGAACGGCACCCGGACTATTACACCAGCGAGGAATTCGGAGACGCGGCGCGGCTGCACAAATCGGCCTCGCGGTTGTTCGATCCTTCCCGCCCGATCGTGTTCGGCGGTTTTGGACCTCTGACCGAGGCGCATCTGCGCGAAGTGGCCGGGAATGTCATGCCCGCCTTCGACAAGGCGCAGGCCGATTTCACCAAGACCTTTCCGGACTTTCGCTGCGACGCCGATATCGCGTTTGGCGTATCGCTACTGCATTTCGACGGGCACGGCTATAATGACAAATCCGGCCGCGAGAAAATGCGCTTCGGCATCGACATGATCGCGCTGCTGCATCAGCCGCAGGATCTGCCCGCTTTCTTCGCGCATGAGCTGTTCCACATCTATCACGCGCAGGCATTGGGCGTTCATCCGGAAGACGACGACCGAACATGGTGGGCGATGTGGGAAGAGGGCCTCGCCACTTATGTCAGCCGTCAGATGAACATGCCGCAAACCGAGCAGCAGGTGCTGTGGATTCCGGCCGATCTGGCCGCGCGGATGGAAAAGCCCGGCATGATGCAGGAGACGGCGAAACAGATGCTCGCCGATTTCGACACGACGGAGCATTATCGCAACTGGTT
>DATIVW010000138.1:0-13567 GCA_035465595.1 Rhizomicrobium sp.
GCGAAGGTCATCTGGAAGAACATGTAGACCGATTCAGGAATGGTCGCCGCCAGCGGGTTCACCGCGTTCAGTCCCATATTGCCGAGCATGAACTGGTTGAAGCCGCCGATGAACTGGTTGGTGGCGGAGTCGGGATTCGGCGTCAGCGAAACGGTGTAGCCGACGATCATCCACAACACGGTGATGATGCAGGTGGCGCCGAAGCTCTGCGCCAGCGTCGCCAGCACATTCTTCTTGCGGACCATGCCGCCATAAAAGAGGGCCAGGCCCGGGATCGTCATCATCAGCACGAGTGCAGATGACGTGAGCATCCAGGCCGTGTCGCCGGAATCGATCTTGGGCGCCGCCGCCGCGAATGCGGGTGTGGCGAGCAGAGTTGCGCAAGCTGCAACAAGCGCTATCGCAACCTTCCACCCTCCCCTTGAGGGAGGGTCGAAATTCGCCCTTTGCGAATTTCGGGGAGGGGTCATGCCCGCGCATTCCGCGCCCGACCCCTCCCCGAAAAATTCTGCGCTGCGCTTGAATTTTGTCGGCCCTCCCTCAAGGGGAGGGCGGGACTTTGAGCTGCTCTCGTCGAAATTCATTCTCTTCCCCTTCATGTGTTCAAAATTTTCAGAGCGCATCGCCGTCGGTCTCGCCGGTACGGATGCGCAGGACCGCCTCGAGCGGCGTGACGAAGATCTTTCCGTCGCCGATCTGGCCGGTCTTGGCCTTGCTCGCGATCGCGTCGATCACCGCCTCGGCCATTTCCGATTTCACGGCGATCTCGATCTTGATCTTGGGCAGGAAGCTCACGGCGTATTCCGCGCCGCGATAGATCTCCGTATGCCCCTTCTGCCGGCCGTAGCCTTTGACCTCGGTGACGGTCATGCCCTGCACGCCGACGGCCGATAGTGCTTCGCGCACGTCATCGAGCTTGAACGGCTTGATGATGGCGGTGATGAGCTTCATCGCTGGTCCCCTTGCCCTTGTTTGCCGTTAAGCCTTTCTCAAGAAGCGTGCCACATGGGTGCGATGCGGTAAGATATTGTTTTCGCTTGATAATCATTGCTGAGCGCCAAATTTCTGGGCTCCATATCTCGTACTTTTGCTGAAAATTTAGGCATCCCCGCTGCGATGCATAAATTTCGGTCTTAGAGTCGCAACGGCAAGAAGCTTTCCGGGCATCCTTGTCATTGGCGGCTTCGTTCCCTATATGTTCCCACTCGGCCCGAGCCTCTGCCGATTGAGCGCGGGAGCCGGGCCCCCTCATGCAAAAAGGGCGAAAATCGCAATTCAACAGTCTAGGTTTTCCGCGGTTCTTCCGATCGCCTTCAAACAGCGAATGCCCAATCGGAAAAATCGACAAACAACACCGGAAGGGGGAGGGGGTAGCGCGAAACGTGAAAACGACTGCTCTCCCGCGCGACGACCACAAGATCTGGTGTTTGCGCAAATTCCGCCGATGAAAAATCGACATTCAATTCATGATCGCTAGATTGCCGCCATGAGCAGACAGACGGATGTGGTCATCGGTGGCGGCGGCATGGTGGGTGCCACCCTGGCGCTGGCGCTGGCGCAAGGCGGGCTGAAGGTAATCGTGGTCGATCCGGTGCCCCCGGCGGCCGCGACCGACGCCAAATTCGACGGCCGGGTTTCCGCGCTCTCCTATTCCAGCCAGCGCATGTACGAGGCGCTGGGGGTGTGGCCGAGGCTCGCGAAGAACGCCCAGCCCATTCTGGACATCCTCGTCACCGATGCCCCGCTGGGGCGCGCGCCGTCGCCCTTCTCGCTGCATTTCGATTCGGACGAGATCGGCCGGCCCATGGGCGCCATCGCCGAGAACCGCCACATCCGCCGTTCGCTGTTCGAAGTGCTCGACGCGGAAAAGAACATCACGCTGATCGCGCCCGCCGCGATGACAGGCCTGGAAGACGAAGGCGGCAGGATCGTCGCGAGCTTGTCGAACGGCGAGAAGATCTCGGCCTCACTTGCCGTCGCCGCGGACGGGCGCGAGTCGCCGATACGCGAGGAGATGGGCATCGGCATCATCGGCTGGTCCTATCCGCAATGGGGCATTGTTGCCACCGTCGAGCACGAGAAGCCGCATGAGGGCGTGGCCTATGAGCATTTCCTGCCATCGGGGCCGTTCGCAATCTTGCCGATGACGGGCAACAGAAGTTCGCTGGTGTGGACGGAGAAAGAAACCGTCGCGCCGGCGATGTTGAAATTGCCGGAAGACGAATTCAATGCCGAGATCGCCAAACGCTTCGGCGACCATCTCGGCGCCACGAAGGCTGCGGGCCCGCGCTGGTCCTATCCGCTGAAATTCCACATGGCGCGGGGTTTCGTGAAATCGCGCTTCGCGCTCGCCGGCGACAGCGCGCATGGTATCCATCCGATTGCCGGGCAAGGCCTCAATCTCGGCCTGAAGGATGCCGCAGCGCTCGCGGAAACCCTGCTCGATGCGGCGCGGCTTGGCCTGGATATCGGCACGCTTGATGTGCTGAAACGGTATGAGCGCTGGCGGCGTTTCGATTCCGTCACGATGGGTTTCACCATGGACGCGTTCAACCGGCTCTTCTCCAACGACATCGCGCCGCTGCGTATCGCCCGCGATATCGGCCTTGGCGTCGTCGACCAGATCGCGCCGCTGCGCCGCCTCTTCATGCGCACGGCGGGCGGCGACATCGGAAAGCTGCCACGACTCCTCAAGGGCGAAGCGGCCTAATTCAGGCGGCCCTTGCCACGATGGGCGAGGGCTGCGGGAAGCTCGCGATAGAATCCGCGGGCGATATCGCCGATCTTCTGGGCGCGAACTTTCTCCGCTTCCCAGCGAGTCGCGAACCGCTCGCCTTCGAAGACATAGCGCGTGACGGGCGTCGCCGTGCGCGGATCCAGTTCGGTGATCTCGGAGATTTCTTCGACCTGTTCCTCGGAGCGCCCGAGTGTGTGGCGGAAATGGGCGAGCTGGTCGTTGCGGTCGATGTGTTCCTGCCGGATGCGCTCGACATTGCGGGCATCGAACTGCCTGAACCAGGCCAAAATCCGGGGCCACAGCCGTACCAGGACGATGACGACAAAGAGGACGGCGGCGGTGGCGAACAGGCGGCTCATGCCCGGACTATACAGGCGTCAGGCGGCGCCATGCACCCCGTGACCGCGCTTGAGATATTCCTCGCTGCGCATTTCCACGAGGCGCGAGGCGGTGCGGCGAAAGGCTTCGGCCCCGTCGCCCCTGGGATAGAGCCGGTCGGGCGGCGCGGCGGCCGAGCAGATGAGCTTCACCCCTTCGTCGTAAAGGGTGTCGATCAGCAGGGTGAATCGCCGGGCCTCGTTGCGCATGGTCTCGTTGATCTGCGGGATATGGTCGATCAGCACGGTGTGGAAGTGACGGGCAATCTCCAGATAGTCCGGCGCCGCCAGCGCGCGTACGCAAAGGTCGTCGAAGGTGAAGCGGGCAACGTGCTTGGCCGCCCGGGGGACAATCAGCTTGCGGCCCAGGACCGTCAGCGTGCGGGGCTCGCCGCCCGGCTGGTCTGTGAGCCTCAGCCACGCCGCATCCATCTTGGCGTCGGCCTCCGGACCCAGCGGGGTGATGTAGATGTCCAGCCCGCTCATGCGCTGCATGCGGTAGTCATGCGTGCCGTTGAGCTCGACGACGTCGAGCTTCTCGTCGATCAGCGCGATGAAGGGCAGGAAGAGCTGGCGGTTGAGCCCGCCCTCGTACAGTCGGTCCGGTTCGGTGTTCGACGTCGCGACGATCACCACGCCGAGCTCGAAGAGTTGCTGGAACAATCGCCCCAGGATCATCGCATCGGCGACGTCGGCGACCTGGAACTCATCGAAGCAGAACAGCGTCGCATTGTCGGCGATGGCGCGTGCCACCGGCGGAATGGGATCGGGATACTCGCCGCGTTCGCGCTCGGCATGGATGCGCGCATGCACATCGACCATAAAAGCGTTGAAATGGACGCGGGTCTTCTTCTCGATCGGCGCCAGTTCGAAGAACAGGTCCATCAGCATGGATTTGCCGCGCCCGACATCGCCCCAGATGTAGAGCCCACGCGGCGCAGCCTTGGCTTTGAGGAAAAAGTTGCGGCGGCCCGGCCTGTAGTCCTTCAGCGCAGACGTGAGCTGCTGGAGGCGCCTGGCAGCAGCTTCCTGCGCCGCATCCGGCTTGATCTCGCCCGAAGCAATCGCGGCGCGGTATCGCTCGATCAATTTGTCGGGCATCAGCTCTTTCGCGGCAGGATCGCCCAATAGTCGAAATCGAGGATGACGTTTTCGGGATAATTTCCGTCGGCACCCTTGTCCGGAAAGGCCTCGCAGGGAAGGTTTTTGGTAGCGACAAGGCGAAGCCGCAGCGCCGCACAATCCTTGCGGCCCGCGATCTCGGCCTTGTCGAGAACCTCGCTCCACGCGAAGACCGTGTCGCCGGCGAAGAGCGGATTGACGTGCCGCCCGCCGTTGATTGCCGCGATCAAGACCGCATTGGCAAGGCCATTGAACGACAGGGCCCGCGCCAGGCTGATGACGTGGCCGCCGTAAATGAGCCTGCGGCCGAAGCGCCCCTTGCCCTCGCTGAACTGGTTGAAATGCACCTTGGCGGTGTTCTGGTAGAGCCGCGTCGCCAGCATGTGATCGGACTCTTCGACGGTCATGCCGTCGACGTGATCGATCTTCTCGCCCTTGCCGTAATCGTCCCAGAAAAAGGGGCTTCCAGAGGCTGCGGCATCGAAGCGGGAAAAGTCTGCGGCAGGCGCAGACAGCAAATCGGGTGCCACAAACGCAGCGGTTTTGGGCACCGAGGATACCGTCACGACGGCGTTTGCATCGCGCTTGCGCACCATCACCCAGCGCACATAGGTGAGGACTCTGTCGTTCTCCTCGTCGAACCCGTCGGTGCGTACATAGACGACGCCGGTCTGCTTTTTGGAGTTCTCCTTGAGGCCAATGACTTCCGAAACTGCGGACAGTGTCGCTCCCGGATAGACCGGCTTCAGGAAGCGTCCTTCCGCATATCCGAGATTGGCGACGGCGTTCAGGGATATATCCGGAACGGTCTTGCCGAACACGGTGTGAAAGACGAGCAGATCATCGATCGGAGCCGAGGGAAGCCCGAGCCTGCCGGCAAAAGCGTCGGCCGATTGCAGGGCAAAGCGTGGGCCGTACAACGCCGTGTAGAGCGAGACATCGCCCTCCGTCAGCGTGCGCGGCGTTGCGTGAACAAGCTTCTGGCCGAGGCGGAAATCCTCGAAGAAATTTCCGGGATTGGTCTTGTTGCTCATAATTCCTGCAGCGCCGCGATCGCGTTCGCCATGGCCACTGTCTGCCGCGCGATCTCCGCATGCAGCAACTCGACCATGCGGCCGTCGAGCGAGATGGCGCCTTTACCCTTGTTTTCCGGCAGCTCGAACGCCGCGATGATTTTCCGGGCGGCTTCCACTTCCGCCTTCGATGGCGCAAAGACGTCGTTGCAAGGTGCGATCTGAGTGGGATGGATCAATGTCTTGCCGTCAAAGCCGTAGCTCTTGGCCTGCTTGCAGGATTCCAGGAAGCCTTCTGCGTTCTGGATGTCGTTGTAGACGCCGTCGACCACGCTCAGCCCATAGGCGCGCGCGGCAGCGACGGAAATGCCGAGCGCTGCCGAAAGATTGGCGCGGTCAGGCACATGCGTTCCGCGGAATTCCTTGATGAGGTCGTTGGTCCCCATCACGAAACAGCGCAGACGCCCGCCTGCGCTCGCGATCTGTCCGGCGTTGAGAATTGCGAGCGGCGTTTCCATCATCGCCCAGATCGCGACGGAGCGTTCCGGGTCGTGGCCGGAAAACCGTTCCTCAATGGCCTGCAGATCGGCGGCGGAGGAAACCTTCGGCACGAGCACCGCATTTGGCTTCGCTGCAATGGCCGCGGACAAATCCTCTTCGCCCCACTGGGTCCAAAGGCCGTTCACGCGGATGATGATCTCGCGCTTTCCGAACCCGCCAGCCTTCACGGCCTCGCAGACCTGCTTGCGTGCGAGATCCTTGGATTCCGGCGCTACCGCATCTTCGAGGTCGAGGATCAGGGCATCGGCGGCCAGGGCGCGCGCCTTTTCGATGGCGCGTGCGTTCGACCCCGGCATGTAAAGGACCGACCGGCGCGGGCGGATGGCAGTCATGGGAATCCCCGGTGAAACTACCCGACACCTAGCAAGCAGCGGCTACTTGCGGAAGCCCTTGGCATATTCCGCGACGTCCGGCTGGGCGAGGAATCGTTCGGACCAGCGCTTCATCACCTTGGCCATGCGCTCGGGTGCGACACCAAGCTGCGCCTGCGCCACGCCGCCATTGACGCTCTCGTGATACTCCGCGATCAGTCCGTGCTTCAGCACGAAGCGACTGATGCCGTCGATCACCACCTTGCGACCCTTGAACTCCGGAATGGTGGAGATGAACCGCGACAGCGAACGCGCATAACCGAGGTCGCCATTCACGATCGGATCGTAGAATGTCCAGTCATAGTCATCGGCATCGCGGTGGAAGAGATTCTCCAGCATGTCCGCGATTGATGCGCGGCCGCGGTGTGGACCGTAGATATAGTCGAAATAGGTGCCGTTCTCGGTGAAGCAGTCGGCCAGCGCCTTGCCGTCGCCAGCGGTCGCCGCGGCGCTGAAGCGCGCGACAAGCGCTGCGAAGTCATCCTGCGTCACGCCGCCTTCTTCAGAAGTTTGCGGTTGATCAGGCTCTCGGCGATCTGGACGGCGTTGAGCGCTGCGCCCTTGCGCAGATTGTCCGACACGATCCAGAGCGCGAGCCCATTGTCCACGGTGGGATCCTTGCGGATGCGCGAGACGTAAGTTGCATCTTCGCCCGCACATTCGAGCGGCGTGACATAACCTCCATCCTCATGCTTGTCGACGACGAGCACGCCGGGTGCCGCGCGCAGGATTTCCCGCGCCTTCGCGGCCGTGATCGGGGTTTCGAACTCGATGTTGACCGCCTCGGAATGTCCGATGAACACTGGCACGCGCACGCAGGTCGCGACAAGCTGGATGTCGGGATCGAGAATCTTCTGCGTCTCGACCATCATCTTCCATTCTTCCTTCGTGTACCCGGAGTCCAGGAAGACATCGATATGCGGAATGACGTTAAAAGCGATCTGCTTGGTGAATTTCTGCGTCTCAATCGGATCGGCGACGAAAACGGCGCGCGTTTGGGTGAAAAGCTCATCCATCGCGTCCTTGCCGGCGCCGGACACCGACTGATATGTGGCAACCACGACGCGTCTGATCTTCGCGGCATCATGGAGCGGCTTTAGCGCCACCACGAGCTGCGCCGTCGAACAGTTCGGATTGGCGATAATTCCCTTCTTGATATCGTTCAATGCCTGGGCGTTGACCTCGGGAACGACCAGCGGCACATCGCGGTCCATGCGCCACGCGGACGAATTGTCGATCACCAGTGCACCTTGCGCCGCGATCTTCGGGGACCATTCCTTCGAGATCTTCCCGCCCGCGCTCATCAGCACGATGTCGGTGCCATTGAAGTCGTAATAGTCCAGCGCCTTCACCTTCAGCGTCTTGTCGCCAAAGGAGATGTCCTTGCCGACCGAGCGCGTGGAGGCCAGCGCCACCACTTCGGAAGCCGGGAATTGGCGTTCGGCGAGAACGTTCAGCATCTCCCGCCCGACATTGCCGGTCGCGCCGACAACGGCGACCTTGTACGACATGGCACTTATTCCTTTGATCGAAACCCGCCATCCGCGCGGGTGCCTAAAACCATTAAGCCATGCTGCTACGGCGGAAAAGAGGCGTTCGCGTCAATCGCCGGAAGGGGTCCAATGCAGGGTCAACATGGCGCCGTGGCGGCCGACTGAGCCGCCGACGTCGCCGCCCAGCAGCGTCAACCCGTCGAGCCTATAGTGGACGTGGCGGCGGCCATTCACCACGTAACTTTCGGCGTGGATCGGACCGAACGAAATGCCGCTCGCCGCGGGCATGTCCTGGTCGCTGTCCCGTAGGCCGAGGATCAGTCCGTGGTCTTCCGGTTCCCCACGCGGCTGCATATAGGCGAACTCCCCGGGCATTCTCAGACGGGGCTCATCCTGCCGGACCAGTTGGAGGTCAAATCCTTCGAGCCGATGAACTGGCCCTGCCGAAGCCAACGTCGGTAAACACAGAATAACCAATGCGAATGCCAGACCGCGCACCGGCTTTACCTCTCCATTTGAGGATTTTAACGCCGGGTGACCTGCCTTCGTTGCGATCGATCAAAACGTGGCCAACGCCAGTTTAACGAATCCCGACCGTTCCGCTTTTTGCCAGAGCGTCGATTTCTGCCGAGCCAAGTCCCAGAACTTGCGAGAGAATTTCTCCCGTGTGCTGGCCGAGCAGCGGTGGCGGCAGGCGATATTCGGGCGGCGTCTTCTCCAACCGAAGCGGGTTGGCCGCCAGTCTGACGCTGCCTGCCGCCGAGTGCGGCATGGTGACCGCGAGCCCTCGGGCGACGGCTTGTGGGTCGGCGAAAACCTGGTCGATGCGATTGATCGGCCCGCACGGAACGTTCGCCATTTCCAGCGCAGCGATCCAATCGGCCGTGGATCGCTTCGCAAATACCGGTGTCAGCAGGGCGACTATCTCTTCGCGACGCCCGACCCGCTCGGCATTGGTCGCGTAGCGCTGATCACCGCTCAGGTGTTCCAGGCCTGCGGCTTTGCAGAAGCGCCGAAATTGCCCGTCATTGGCCACGGCAAGAATAAGATGGCCATCCGAAGTCGCGAACACCTGATACGGCACGATGTTGGGATGGGCATTGCCAAGACGCGTTGGCACCATGCCGCCTGCCAGATAATTCATCGCCTGATTGGCGAGCGCCGCTGCCTGACAATCGAACAGTGCCATGTCGATGGACTGTCCCTCGCCGGTGCGAGCCTGATGGATCAGGGCGGCCTGGATGGCGTTGGCGGCATAAAGACCCGTCACAAGATCCGAAATCGCGACGCCAACCTTCATCGGCTCGGCGCCCGGCGAGCCGTCCGGCTGGCCGGTGATGCTCATCAGGCCACCCATGCCCTGGATCAGATAATCGTAGCCCGCCTTGTCCTTGTAAGGTCCTGTGTGGCCGAACCCCGTGAGCGAACAATAGATTAACGCCGGGTTTTCTTTTTTGAGCGCTTCATAATCGAGGCCGTACTTCGCCAGCGTTCCGGTCTTGAAATTCTCGACAACTACATGTGCCCGTCGCGCAAGCTGCCGCACAAGAGCGGCGCCTTCGGGTTTGGCAAAATCGATTGCCACAGATTTCTTGTTGCGGTTTGCGGTGAGAAAATATGTGGCATCGCCGCGGTTGCCGTTTTCTTCTTTCAGGAAGGGCGGACCAAAGGCGCGTGTCTCGTCGCCCTCGCCGGGCTTTTCGACCTTGATGACCTCCGCGCCGAGATCGCCGAGAATTTGGGTGGCGAATGGGGCAGCCAAGACCCGGCTCAAGTCCAACACACGGATATGCGACAGTGCGCCCATACACCCCTCCAAATTGGCGATGACCTAAGCAGAGCGTGAGGCAAACAAAAAGGGCGAGCCTTTCGGCTCGCCCTTGGCGGCTTAGGGGGGCAATCAGCCGCCGAGATCGATGACGGCACGCCGGTTCTGCGGCTCGCGCACATTCGGACCGGTTGGCACAAGTGGATCGTGGAAACTCTTGCCGGTGGTGGTGATCTCTTCGGCACGTAGGCCGTCGGCTACCATCTGGCTCTTCACCGCTGTGGCGCGGCGTTCCGACAGTGCCTGGTTGTAGCTGTCCGAACCCACCGTGTCGGTGTGTCCGGTTACCAGAATGCGGACGGCTTGGGATTGCTGCGCAGCTTTGACCGCTTCGCCGACCACGCTCACCGCCTCCGGTGTCAGGTTCGACTTGTTGAAGTCGAAGAAGACTATGAAAGTCTTCACGGGTGCCGGCGGCGGAGGCGGCGGGGGCGGTGGCGGTGGCGCCGGCGGCTCTTGATAAGCGACGCGTTCTTGACCGGCGTCGGGATACCAGCGGAAACCGGCCATCACGACATGCTCGGTCAGATCGTGATTTTTGAGCGGAGCGGCGATGTTGTTGTTCGAGTTCGCCATCAGGCTGCGGTAGTGGTAGTCGACATACAGGTCGAGATTTCGCGATGCCTCGTAGGTCAGGCCACCGATTCCCTGCCACATGAATTTCGTTCCCGAACTTGTGCTGAAATGCCCGGGGCCGAACGGATTTTCGAACTTGATCCTGTCGCTGCCGATGCCCGCGCCGGCGCCGATCGAAAGGCGGACGCGCGGCATCAGACGAACATCGTAGAGTCCGTTGATCATGGCAGAGCGGACTTCCGCATGGCCACTTGACGGCAAGGTGAATCCGCCAGTGGTGAAATCTCCGGTGCTGTGGCGAGCCCATGCGCCCTCGAATTCAATCCGGAAAGGCGACGCGAATTTGTAACCGACGGCTCCCGCGACGATCGCGGAGTCCTTTGTGTTGAGCTTACCGTCCAGCCCGTCGCCGACGACTTTAGGGTCCCTCAGATGATCCCAGCCGGCGCCAAGGCCGATATACCAACCGTCTCCTGCGAACGCAGGCGAGACAAGAAGTGCCGCAGCACCCGCTAGCATGAATGTACGCAAACGCATGGAAACCTCCTCGCACACGGGAGGCAGCTGCCCCCGGTCGCGCCCTTCTCTGAAGGCGCGGCACAGGGCTAACGGACTGGCGGCTTGGAGGTTTCCGCATTGCGGCAAGTTCAGACGCCGCAGTTGCACATTTGCATGGGGCGTTCAAAGCATTGCCGGAAGATTGCGCTCGGCTCAGATCTCTGTACGTACGTCCCAGAGTTCCGGATAAAACCGCAAGGACAGCGCCTTCTGAAGATAGGCAACGCCGGAAGTGCCGCCGGTTCCCGGCTTTGAGCCGATGATGCGCTCCACGGTCTTCATATGGCTGAAGCGCCAGAGATGAAAACGGTATTCCAGATCGACGAGTTTTTCTGCGAGTTCATAAAGATCCCAGTGTTTTTCGACATCCCGGTAGACCAGCCGCCAGGCTTCTGTCACGCGCGGATCGGCGATGTAGCTTTCCGAAAAGTCGCGATGCAGCTTTTCCTGTGGGATTGGGAAACCACGGCGTGCCAGCAGCGCCAATGCTTCATCGTAGATGCTTGGCTCGTTGAGAGCATCTTGAACCTGGCGAGCAAGATCGGGATGCGACTCAAATACCCGTGCCATCTCGCGATGCTTGTTGCCGAGTCGAAATTCGAGCATGCGATATTGATAGGACTGGAAGCCCGACGATTTTCCGAGCGCTGCGCGGAAATTGGAGTAATCGAATGGCGTCATGGTCGAGAGAATTTCCCATGACTGGATCAGATTGACCTGCACTCGCGCCACGCGCGCCATCATCTTGAATGCGATACCCAGATCTCCGCCCCGGATCTGACTGATCGCCGCAGTAATCTCGTGGAGACATAGCTTCATCCAGAGCTCGGACGCCTGGTGGATCACGATAAACAGCGTTTCGTCGTGATGCTCGGTAAGCGGTTCCTGGGCGGAGAGAAGCGTGTTCAACTTCAGATAGTCCGCGTAGGACATTTCCCTGCGGAAATCCCAATGAACATTTTCCCCTTCAAGGTCGACGGCAGGTTTCGGAGAGCCGCTCTGGGGATCGGAAGGTGTTTTCATCGGGGCCTCGCGCGGAACTTAACGATATCGCGCTGGAATGAGTCGCGAGCCATTCATCATGATGCTATGGTCCGCGCTGCAGCGAGACAATGTGGGTGTTTTGAATGGGTGTCATGGTGAAAGCGGGCGCGCTCTCGCTTGCCGGAATTCTGGTGGCCGGCAATGCATTCGCGGCTTCGGGCAAGTGCGCCAAGGCCAATGAGGTCACGGCGATACAGGCGGCGGCGGTCCAGCAGGAGCTCATGGTGGCGGCCCTGACGTGCGACCAAGTGGCGAATTTCAACGCCTTCCAGACGGGATTCGGCCCGGAACTGCGCAGTTCGGATGCCACCCTCTACAAGATGTTCAAGCGGATATTCGGCGCGCGCCAGGGCGAAGGGCAGTTCCATGCCTTCAAGACCCGGATGGCGAATGATTCCTCGATTCGCTCGATCCACGACAATCAGGGCTACTGCAAGGAGGCGGCGAGCGTGTTTGCGGCCGCTTTGGCCCCGGCCAAGCCGACGCTGGCGGCCTTCGTTTCCGGCGTGACCGTGCAGGAGGAAAGTCCCGTCAACAGCTGCGATATCCGTGTTGCGTCGGCGCTCCCGGGCCTCAGCGGTAGCGGCACGAGCGTCGCCTACATCCTGCCCAAGCCAAAGCCCATGGTGGATGGCGTGGTGGCGCCGACCGCGACGCCGGCAGCCGCAGCCCAATAATCTCGCCCATCTTGGCCAAAGGCCGCGACGCGAAGGCGCCGCGGCCTTTTTGCTGGGTGGCACCGGAATCCGGAGCCCGCGAGTTCATGCGGCCCAAAAAGAAAGGGCGGACCGAAGCCCGCCCTTTCCACGTCTTGCTTTAGGAAGCGATTACGTACCGCTGCCTTCACCGAGCTGGATGACAGCGCGGCGGTTCTGAGGCTCACGAACGTTCGGGCCGGTCGGAACCAGCGGATCGTCGAAGCTCTTGCCAACCGTAGAGATGCCGGCGCCGTCGATGCCCTGGGCAACCAAGCCATCCTTCACAGCAGCAGCGCGGCGCTCAGAGAGAGCCTGGTTGTAGCTGTGCGAGCCGACCGTGTCGGTGTGACCGGTCACGAGGATCTTCACCATGCCGGTGGACTTCGCCGTCGAGGCGGCCTGAGCCACAACCGACTGGGCTTCCGCGGTCAGGTTCGACTTGTTGAAGTCGAAGAAGACGATGAACGTCTTCACCGGCGGGGGCGGCGGCGGCGGGGGCGGCGGAGGCGGCGGCGGCGGGGGAGGCGGCGGCGGGGCCGACTCGAGATACCAGCGGAAGCCGATCATCGCGATCTGCTCATTCATGTCACGCGCGCGGGCGTTGTACAGAATGAAGCTCGTTCCCAAGTCTTTGTTCACGGAAATCGAGCGATAACGATAGTCCAACGTCAGGTCGACGTTGTCGGTCACGGAGTAAGCGAAGCCGCCGATGAACTGGTACATGAAGCCGTCATGCTTGCCGGACAGGTAAGTGAACGGCGCAATCGAGGTCTTGATGTCAGCCTTGCCGACACCGACGCCACCACCCAAGGTGAAGTCCCAGCGATCAGACAGCGGGATGTCCCACAGGACGTTGAACATGTCCGACAGGATGCTCACGCGGCCGTTGAAGGGATCCTTCACATCGTGACGGTCATAGGCGATTTCGTCTTCGATGCGGATATGGTTGCCGAAGCGATAGCCGAACGTGCCGGCGATGATCGCCGTATCATCGGTACCCGTCCTGATATTGACATGCGTCGGGCCAGAGAAGGTCTGCTCGAAATTCCCCATGCGGTCCCAGCCGACGCCCAGACCAAGATACCAACCAGTGGCATCACTCGCGACGGCCGGCGCGCTCAGCGCCATCGCCGCAACGCCCGCCAGGGCGATCATTCGAATTTTCATTTTTTACCCTCGTTTCAAAAAC
>DATIVW010000139.1:0-8869 GCA_035465595.1 Rhizomicrobium sp.
CGCCCTTGGAGAGGTGCGGGATAGTGCGGTCGGCCCAGATCTTTCCGAATTTGTGATGGAAGGCTTCGTCCGTCATGACGAGCTGCATCAGGTGGCGCATCAAAGGATCGCGCGCTTCCTTGAACATGGTCGCGAAGGCACCCATGGCGAGACCTTCGACCAGCATCTGCATGCCGACGATCTTCGTCCACACCAGCGGCGAGGAAACGAGCTCGTTGAGCAGGTTTCCGAGCGCGGGTCCGACCGGCACCGGCTTGCCCCAGCGCGACTTGATGTAGGCGCTGAAAGCCGTGACGTGACGGGCTTCCTCGCGCGTCTGGTTGGCGGCGTATTCCTGCGCGCCCGGATCCTTCAGGATATGGCAAAGCGAAGCCGACAGTGCGAGCGCCCCCTGCTCGCCATGCAGGATCGAAGACAGCGACCACCATGTGTCCATGTTGGCGAGCTTGATCTTCTGGCCTTCGTCCAGCTTGTCGCCGATCGCGGTCTTCAGATCGCCGTTCAACTCCGGATTGACGAGATATTCCTTCGTCATGTCGAACGGCTTGGTGAAGTCGATGTACTTCTTGTCGAGCGGATCCCAGAAGTGGTCGTGGGTGGCGCTGATGATCTTGTCGAAGGCGGTGGAGCGCGCGCCGTAGCGGTTCACGTCCAGCATCGCGGGAAAATCGTTTGGGTCGGCCGCGTTGTAGGCCGGATCCTTGGTGATGTTGTCCATGGGATTCCTCGCTCGGTGTTTTTCTGAAGTTGGGCCGGGAAAAGCTACGTGCAAGGCGCGCAAATCGCAAGGAAAATGACGGCTGCGTCACGCTTTTGTCAGAAGATTCCGGAACGGATCGCGGAATAGCGCGGTTTTCCCGATTTTCCCTTCCCCCTCAAGCGGTTCTGCGCCATAGGATATGGTTTACGGACAGGGCGCGGGGCGGACCGCTCAAAGGGCTTGTCCCGGGGATTCATGCGCGGCGGGGCAAATTCCATCTCGATCTGGGCGGTGCCGCTTGGCCTTCTGGTCCTGGCGGCGGCGATTTTCGCGCTCGATCTGGGGGGAGCGGCGACTAGCTTCGCCGGCGGCGAGTTTGATCTTTATCAGCGCGAACGGCCGCGCACTTATGAAGACACCTTCGCCCGCGGCGGCTTTCATGTCCGCACCTTTACGTTGGACCCGGCGGCGACGGCAAAATTCGGCCCCTGGCCGTGGGCGTCCGACACCCTCACGCGGGCAACCGAAGCGCTGAAGAAGGCCGGTGCGCCGATCATCGTCTACGCCATGGCGCTCGATGCCAACGATCCGGCTTCGCCCCAGCGCTTCGCCGCACAATTGCCGCCCGGTCCGGAAAACGATGCGGCGCGCGATGCGCTCAACAAGATGGTGTCGGCGGACGAGGCTTTTGCCGCTTCCTTCGGCGGCGTCAAAGCCATCACCGGCTTCACGTTGAACAATGAAGCGGGCGACGAGGAGGTCCTTGCCAAAGCCGGGATCGTTGTGGACGGCGCGAGCGATCCGCTCCGCTACGCGCAGGATTACAGTTATGCCTCGCGCGCGCTGCCGCTTCTGGAAACCTCCAGCACCGGATCTGGAGCGCTCAACCTCGCGCCGGATCGAGACGGCGTGCTGCGAAATCTTCCGCTGGTCTACAAGCTGAACGGCAAGCCGGTGCCGTCACTGGATGCCGAAGTCCTGCGCGCGGCGCTGGCGCCGATGATGGTGCATGGCGCGGAAGGCACAATCCCGGGCGTCGATGCCACGCCGCGCATCGCCAACATCGCCTTCGGCGGCTTTTCCATCCCTACCCGCCGCGACGGCGCCTTCACCATCTGGTTCGCACGCGACACCGCCGCGCGCGCACTGAACGCTTCGGCAGTGATGAGCGCGACGGCAACGCCGGACCTGAAGCACTCCATCGTCGTCATCGCGCCACCCGGCGACAGCGTGAAAACCTCAGCAGGCCTGAAAAGCATCGGCGACATCCACGCCGAAGCGCTCGAGAATATTCTGCTCGGCGAAACTCTTTCCGAAAGCGCCGGCTATCTTCCGCAGCTGGTGTTCCTCGCCGTGGCGGGTGCGGCGATCATCTTCCTGATGGCGCGCATCGGAATCCTTTGGGGCGGTGCGCTGGCGGCAGCGGCGGTTGCAGCCGCCCAGAGCTTCGGATGGATGTTGTTCACCAACAGCCATGTGCTCCTGGACACGGCGACGCCCTCGATCGCATTGGCGCTGTGCTGGTTCGGCGGCCTGGCTGCGCGCATGGCCAGCATCACCGGCACGCGCAGCGGACTGAAGCGATCCTTCGCGGGCATGCTGCCGGCGCCCACGCTCGACCGCATTTCACGCGAGCCCGCGCTGTTGAAACTCAACGGCGAGACGCGGATGGTGACGTGCCTGTCTTGCGGGCTGCGGCGCTACGCGGAGCTCGCCGAGTCCTTCAAGGACGATCCCGCCGACTTCACCCGCATGATAAATGCGGCACTGGGACCCCTGGTAGATGCCGCGCTCGATCACGGCGGCACCATCGGGCATCTCTCCGGCGAGAGTTTCATGGCGTACTGGAATGCGCCGCTGGACGATTCCGAACACGCAATCCATGCCTGCGACGCGGCGCAGGCGATGACGGTCGCCATCGCCACCGTGAACGAGCAGCTTTCCCAGGAGCGGCGTTTCGACGGGACGTCGTTCGCAACCATCGAGATCGGCATCGGAATCTCGACGGGACAGGCGATCACCGGCGGCTTCACGGCGCATGGCCAGACATCCTATTCGGTCACCGGCGATTGCACCCTGCTCGCCGAACGCACGCGCGAGCTTTCAGGACAATATGGCCCCGCCATCGTCGTCACCGACGACACGCGAAAGGCCGCCGAGCGCGGCTATGCCTTCCTCGAAGTCGATTTCATCGCCGCGGGGCCGCGCGAGGAGCCGGTGAAGCTTTTCGCGATCCTGGGCAATCCGCTGGTGCGCGCCTCCCCGAAATTCCGCGCCCTGGCGACGTTCCACGATCACATCTTCGAGTCGGTCCGCACGCAACAATGGGCCAAGGCGCGCGAGCTGATCGACCAGTGCCGCAAGCTCTCGGGCGCCAGCCAGAAGCTCTACGACCTGCATCTGGCGCGCATCGCATGGTTCGAGAAAAACCCGCCCGGCAGCGATTGGGATGGCGCGTTCCGTTCCATCCTGAAATAGCGCCGGCATGGAGCTGCGCAAACGCGATCTTGCGGCATGCGTGGCAGGCAACGCGCTCGAGTTCTACGACTTCACCACCTACGCCTATTTCGCCGTCCAGATCGGCGCGGCGTTCTTTCCGGCGCAGGACAAATTCGTCAGCCTGATGCTGACGCTCCTCACGTTCGGCGCGAGCTTCATCATGCGGCCGATCGGCGCGATCGTGATCGGGCGCTATGCCGACCGCGTGGGCCGCAAGCCGGCGATGCTGCTGAGCTTCGGACTGATGGGCGCGGGCGTCTTCGCGCTTGCGATCACGCCGTCCTATGCGCAAATCGGAATCGTCGCGCCGATCACCATTCTCGCCATCCGCCTTGTGCAGGGCTTTGCCCTGGGCGGCGATGTGGGGCCGACGACTTCCTTCCTCATCGAAGCCGCGCCGCCCGAAGCGCGCGGCTTCTATGGCGCGCTGCAGTTCACAGGACAAGGCCTGGCAACGGTGCTTGCGGGAATCGCCGGTGTGCTGCTGGCAAGCCTTCTGAGCGTTGAACAGCTTGCCGCGTTCGGCTGGCGCATCGCATTCCTGTTCGGCGTGCTGGTCGTGCCGCTCGGCCTGATCGTACGGCGCAACTTGCCCGAGACGCTGCATCCCGACACGCCGAAAATTCCGCAGGACCCTTCGCCACGCGTCTGGCGGATCGCCTTGCTGGGCCTGCTGTCCATCATGGGTTCGACGACAGGTTTTTACGTGCTCGCCTACATGTCCACTTATGCGCAGGTTGTCCTGCACATGAAGGTCAATGTGTCGTTCGCCGCCACACTGGTGTTCGGCGTGTGCAATGTCGTGTTCAGCGTCATCGCGGGAAGGATTTCGGATCGCGTGGGCCGCAGGCCCCTGATGATCTGGCCCCGCATCGCCATCATCGTCCTCGCCTATCCGGCGTTTCTTCTCATCACCACGCAGACCACGGCCGTCACCTTGCTGGCGGCGACGGCGACGTTGGCCGTGTTCACGCAGTCGGGTGGCGCGGTCAGTCTTGTGTGGCTGACCGAAGCGCTGCCCGCACGCGTGCGCAGCGCCACCATGGCAAGCGTCTATGCTGTCGGCGTGGCGCTCTTCGGAGGCACGACGCAACCCATCGTGACGGAATTGCTGCATGTCACCGGCGACAAGTTCGCGCCGGCCTGGTGGCTGATTGCGACCACCTTCGTTTGTCTTGCTGCAACATTCTTCATGGAAGAAACCGCGCCGGCAATAACGGGCCGCCCGGACTAATCCTTCGCCTTTCCGTACAGCGCGGCCGGGGCGCCGCTGACGCCGGCCCAATACTGATCGCCGTAGGAGAAGTGCCACCATTCCTCGGAATAGCCGACGAACCCGGCATCGCTCATGACCCAGTGCAGCAGGCGGCGGTTGAACCGCGCTTCCTCGTCGGAGAACGACATCGCGTTCGCGTGCGTCTCCATCCGGTCGCGATGGGCGATGGACGACGCGTCGTCGAACAGCGAGCCCATCCAAAGCTGCTCGCCGCCGATCCAGCGCAGGGTGAGGTCGAGCGCCGAGCCGGTGGAATGCGGTGCGGGCGCATCTTCGTTCGTGGTTGGCGCGGACCAGTAGCGCCCAACTTCCCGCCAGAGTGCATCGCCGGACAGCGACGGATCGCGCCGCTGCAATTCCGCGGGCATCCAGACGTCATGGAAATAGGCCTGCACGGCGCGCGGACGCCAGGCGTCGAACACATACATCTCCAGACCGAACGGCTCGAGCCGTCCATTTACGCCGGCCAGACGCTCGGCAACCGTTGCGCGCGCGAGAAGATCCGGCACCGATCGGGCGATGCGCCGCCAATAAGGCGGATTGCGCTCGGAATAATAAAAGTTCTCGCCGGCGATCCCGTGCGCATGAATATCCACGAGCGGTTCGGAAAATGCCGCGTCGGCGCGGTCGATCGGGATTTTCGCGCGCCAGCCGGACGGGCGATTTCGCATCGCGGCCTGATCGGGAATGGGCCGTTCCCGCAATTCCTGCAACGCACCGAACGCTCTCATCTCGACAGGCCCGCGGATTTCGGCTGGACTATAGGCCCGCCATGACCGCCATCGACCATTATTTTCCGCACGACTACCGCGAAGCGCGCCACGCTTTCATCGCCGCGGCGGAAGCGGCCGACCTCGGCGTCACCAGCCGCCTGCATCCGACCGAGAAAGGCGCGGACGGCAAACCGCTGTTCCTCGATACCACCGTCATCGGCGCGCGCGATGCGAAGACCGCACTTCTTCTGATCTCCGGTACGCATGGCGTGGAAGGCTATTTCGGATCCGGCGTGCAGACCGGCTTGCTGCGCGAAGGCCTGGCAAAGCGCGCGCTGAAAGGCGCAAAGATCGTCCTGCTGCACGCGCTCAATCCGTTCGGATTTTCGTGGGACCGGCGCGTCAACGAAGACAACGCCGACATCAACCGCAATTTCGCCGATTTCGGCAATCCGCCGCACAACGCCGCCTATGACGAGCTCGCCGACGCGATCAAGCTCTCCGATCTCACCCGCGAGACGATGAAGGCGGCGAATGCGAAGCTGCGCGCCTATTCCGACAGGCACGGTTCCTTCAAATTGCAGCAAGCGATCTCGACGGGCCAATACCGGCATGCCGACGGAATCTATTTCGGCGGCGCGCGCGAAAGCTGGTCGCAGGCGATGCTGAAGGATGTCTTCCGTGAGGAGTTGAAGGGCGTGAAGACGCTCGTCGCGATCGATTTCCACACCGGGCTGGGCGAGCACGGCGCGGCGGAAATGATCACGGAAGATCTGCCTGGCAGCGACGCCTATCGCCGCGCGAAATCGATGTGGGGCGCGAGCCTGCAATCGAGCGAGGCGGGCGAATCGGTTTCGCCGCCCTTGCAAGGCACGGTCGACAAGGCGGTCGCGCGCTGGATGCGCGGCAAGGAACTCACCTTCGCGGCGCTGGAGGTGGGGACGCGATCCACGCGCGATGTCTTCAACGCCCTGCGGCGCGACAACTGGATTCACCTCAACGCCAGGCCGAACGATCCGGAATGGGCGCAAGTGAAGCGCGAAATCCGCGACGCCTTCTATCCCGACACCGCCGACTGGAAGCGCATGGTCCGGGGCCATGCGACCAAGGCCGTGGATGCCGCACTTTCCGCAATTGCCTGACGCGCGCGGCGGGAAGTAGCCTGCCGGCACAACAAAACAGAATTTCCAAGGGGAGTTTCATGACACTGCGCACCATCGTTCCGGCCACGGCCGCACTTCTGCTTGCCTCCATGCTGGGCGCCGCCGGACCCTCGAATATCCCCCCGCCCGGACCCGTGCCGCCGTCCGACAACCAGAAGCTCGCGCATGACATCTTCCGCGATCTGGTCGAAGTGCGCTCCGTCCATCCCATCGGCACCAAGGGCACGGCCGACGTGATCGTGAAATACCTGAAGGTCAACGGCTTTACCGACGCCGATGTCCATGTCGCGCCGGAGACCAAATATCCCAACCAGGTGAATGTCGTCGTCCGCATCAAGGGCAAGGGCAAAGGCAAACCGGTGATGTGGATCTGCCACATGGATGTGGTGGACGCGAAGAAGGAGGACTGGAGCGCCGGTCTTGATCCTTACAAGTTCACCGAGAAGAACGGCTATTTCTATGGCCGCGGCACGTCCGACATGAAGGACGAAGATGCCGCCGTCGCCGCCTCGCTCATTCGCCTGAAGAAGGAAGGCTACGTTCCGGATCGCGATATCGTCGTCGCCTTTACGGCGGACGAGGAAGTGGGCCTCGAGCAGGATGGCCCCAACTTCCTGGTGCAGCATCGCAAGGATCTCGTCGGCGACGTGGGGCTCGTCATGAACCCCGACGGCGGATCGGGCGAGATCAAGAACGGCAAGCGCCTCGATTTTTCGATCGAGACCGTCCAGAAAACCTACATGACGTTCACGATGCAAACGACCAACAAGGGCGGCCACTCTTCCGAGCCGCGCCCGGACAACGCGATCTATCAGCTCGCGAACGGCCTGGTGAATCTTTCCAAATATGTCTTCCCCTACAAGACGAATGCGACCACGCGCGCCTATTTCGCGACCATCGCGAACACGGCCACGGGCCAGCGCAAAGCCGATCTTCTAACGCTCTCGAAAGAGCCGGTGGACAATGCCGCCGCGGCCCGGCTGGCGCGGGACACCTCGCTCAACGCCATCCTGCACACCACCTGCGTCGCGACCATGTTGAAGGCCGGCGTGCAGGAGAACGCGCTGCCGTCGAGCGCGGACGCAACGATCCAGTGCCGCGTCTACCCGGGTGAGAGCGTGGAACAGACGCGCGCGACGCTCGCCAAGGTCGCGGGCGATCCGAACATCAAGGTCTCGCTGCTCGAGCCGGTGCAGCCGGCACCGGAGACCGTCCCCGATCCCAAGGTGATGGGAACGGTCGCCAAGGTCGTCCACGAGATGTGGGGCAAGGATATACCGGTCATGCCGACGATGGCGGCTGGCGCGTCCGATTCCATCTTCACCCGCGCCGCCGGGATGCCGAGCTATGGCGTGGGCGGCGGCTGGAGCGATATCGACGACGTGCGCGCACATGGCCGCGACGAGCGCGACGAAATCGGCAATTTCTACCAAACAACCGAGTTCACCTACCGCGTGATGAAAGCGTTGACCACGGCGCAGTAGAAGTGCGATTTGCCGGGGCCGACCGCGTTGCGCTATAGCAACGCGGGTCGGCACCCGTAGCTCAGCTGGATAGAGCGCTGCCCTCCGAAGGCAGAGGTCACAGGTTCGAATCCTGTCGGGTGCGCCAGATTCTCAGGGCCACTTCCGACCCAACTCCTTTCGAGACATGCCGAAATTGCAACGCCGCCCTCGTTCGCGCGTTGCTCCTTTGGCCTGCCATATTCCCGCGCCCTGACCGACATATGGTCGCCGAAGGAGAAATACGGAATTCGCCGGAATGTCTCTTTACGATCATGCCGCCGATACGGTGCGCGCCATTTTCGACCGGCGCCTCGATGGCCCGCCTATCCTCGATCCCGCGCGGTATTTTCCGAATTCCGGACTCTTCGTGCAGAGCTGGCAAGCGATCCAGTGCGAAGCGCTCGCGCTGATCGGGCGGCTGTCCAGCGTCCCGCGATTCCACGAACTGATGAAGGCGCAGGAATCCAATTCGGCGAACGACAATCGCGACTGGCGCATCTTCATCATGAAGGTCTATGGCCACGAGGTGAAACAGAACCTGGCGCGTTGCCCCGTGACGGCTTCGATCGTACGGCAATGCCCGGAAGTCCTTTCCGCTTCCTTCTCCTTCCTGGCGCCGGGCAAATACATTCCGCCGCATCGCGGGCCGTTTCGCGGCGTGATGCGCTTTCATCTCGGATTGTCGATGCCGCCTGGCGACGATGGCCTGCCCGGATGCGTGATGAATGTGGACGCGGTCCCCTACCGGCTGGGCAACGGAGACTCGCTGCTGTGGGATGACACCTACACCCATGAACTGGTGAATCGCGCCGAGGATGTGCGGATTGCGCTCCTGCTGGATGTGTGGCGCCCCGAAATGCCCACCGACATGCGCGCGCTTTCGCACGCGATCGTTTCCATCGCGCGGCTGGGCGCGTATCTTCAACCGAACGACGCCTATGGCAGCTGACGGCACATGCAGACATCGCGGGCGCTGGAGCGCCTTCTGGACGAAGCGCCCGCCGATCGCATCA
>DATIVW010000140.1:0-6049 GCA_035465595.1 Rhizomicrobium sp.
CGTGCGGCAAACTCTAACCAATCCCCAAATCAGGGCCCGAAAAGCCGGATTGACGAGGGTGGAGTCGCCGCAAGGGCGCGGATTATAGGAATCCACCCCCTCGCGTCAACCGTCGTTTTTGGCTGATTTCCGGGCTCAAAATCGCCGCTTTCCGCGTTCCCCATCCGGATGCGCCGGGCCGCGCCCACAACCCGCGCGGCCATCGAAACAAAGGGACAGAAATGAACAATCGAGCACTTCTCCTGGGCGGAGCCGCCATTGTGGCCATCGGGGCGGCCTTTGCCGCGGGCCAGTGGTACAGCCGGCCAACCCCGCCCCCACCAGCCCCGGCGCCCGTCCAAGCCATTACCCAGACTGCCCCCGCGCCGGTCGCGCAGGCACCTGCTCCCCAGCCCGCCCCTACCGTGGCGGAGCAACCGGCGCCAGCGCCCGTCAAGGCGAAGCCGCCCAAGCGCGTCGCCGACTACTCGAGCGGCGAGGATGAATATGACACCCCGCCGCCCCCTCCGCCGCCACCGCCACCGCGCGAGGAATTCCGGGACCATCCCAATCCATTCGTCGGCCGTTTCAACGAATTCCCGATGCGCCATTCGGGCGCCGGCACGATCGCATCTCCGCTGACCTGGCGCGCGCAGACCGCGCTCGGCAATGACCGAGAGGCCGATCTGCGGATTTCCATTCTGGTGCCGGAGCCGCCGCAGAACGATCGCGGCCAGTTCTGGCGCGAATGGGGCGGACGCAACCAGACCGACCTCATTCCGCAAATCACGCGCGGCACACCGGTGATCGTCGCCGGCAGCGCATCCGTCGTGGTGACTGTCGATCCGGAGATACTGGATCTGGATGCTCCGGCGATGCTTCTCATCAGCGGGCGCGACGGCCAGCGCGTGTATCGTTCGCGCGACGTCGCACCGGCGCGCGGCGAAGCGTGGGATTCACGCGGCGCGCGGTGGATCTTCGTGCCCGACGCGGATTTCTACAACTTGCTGCGCGATGGCGCGGACGCGTCGATTTCGGTGCGCAGCAGGCTCGACGGGCGCGAAATCCGCATTCCGTTCGATACCGACGACTTCCCACGCACGGCGCGCGAATTCGAGCGCGCGCTCTCCCGGCGCATCGACGACATCGCGGCGTCCTGGGATCGCGTGCGGCCCGGCCGCCCGGTACCGCCGGCAAACCAGCCGCCGGTGGTGGTGCCGCCCGCGGGCCCGCCGCCCTATACCCAACCCGGCAACGGATATCCGGCCGGAGCCGATCACGAACATGATCGCGGCCATGACCATGGTGGCCATGGCGCGCCGAATGCGGGGCCGACACCCGTGCCAGGTTCGCCGGCGACGCAACCCACACCGCCGGCCAATCCGTCGAACGACAATACCGGCCGCGGTCACGGGCATGATCATGGCGGCCCGAGCGGTGAAAAGCCGCCCGTGACACAACCCGCAACGACGCCTGCGCCGGCCAAGCCGGCAACGACGCCTGTGCCGGCGAAGCCGGCAACGCCCGTTCCGGCGAAACCGCCGGCGGTGGACCCGCGCGCTGCGGCGCGCGAAGCCATCGTTGCCGCTTACCGTCCGCCTACGGACAATTGCGGATCCGAGCCCGCCTTCTCGCCGGGTGCGACGATCACGCCGGCAGACCGCAGTGCCTTCGTGCAGAAGAGAAAATGGATCGGCTGCCGCACGAAGTGGATCAACGAATACGGCAAGAGCATCGACGCGCTGGGCAAGAGTGTGGCTGACCCGGGCGTGCCGCCCCTGACGTCGCTGGGACACGTCCATGGCGGGCCCGCCGTGGCAAAGACATACCAGCAAGCGCGCGCCGAGGTCGCGGCCGAAACCCGCGCGTGGACTCCGCAGGTCAGCGCCTATCTGAAAGCCAGCGGAACAATGAAGGGCGGCAAACAGCCCTGACACCAAACAAGGAAAGCCGGCGCTATCGCGCCGGCTCTCTCATTTTCGAAACAGGGTGATCAGCGCGACTTCGAGTCCAACGCAGAAGCGATGGCCTTGGTGACGTCCGCAATCGGCGCCATGCCGTCCACTGTCACGACCTTGCCCTGCTTCGCATAGTAAGCGACCAGCGGCGCGGTGTTCTTGTGGTAGACGGCGAGACGATTCTTGAGCGTCTCGGGATTGTCGTCCGGGCGGGACTGACCATCGGCAATGCGCTGCTTGACGCGCTCCAGCAGGATCTCGTCGTTCACTTTCAATTCGACAACGACGTCGATCTTCATGCCGCGGCCGGCGAGCAGCTTGTCGAGCGCTTCGGCCTGCGGGATCGTGCGCGGAAATCCGTCGAACACAGCGCCATTCCTGGCGTCGGCCTGGTTCAGGCGCTGGTCGATGATGCCGATGACGATCTCGTCGGAAACAAGGTCGCCTTTCGCAAGGATGGCTTCGACCTTCTTGCCAAGCTCCGTGCCCGCGGCGATGGCGGCGCGCAGCATGTCCCCCGTGGAGAGCTGCGGGAGCCCGCGGTTCTCCTGAAGTATCTTTGCCTGCGTTCCCTTGCCCGCCCCAGGCGGTCCGAACAGGACCAGATTCACCGCCGTGACCCTCTCAGCTTGGCCTTCTTGATGAGGCCTTCATACTGCTGCGCGATCAGATGGCTCTGGATCTGCGCAACTGTGTCCATCGTGACGCTCACGACGATCAGGATCGAGGTGCCGCCCAGCGCGAACGGCAGGCTGTAGCGATAGATCAGATATTCCGGGATGAGGCAGACGACGGCGAGGTAGATCGCGCCGACCACGGTGATGCGCGTCAGCACGTAGTCGATGTATTCCGCGGTCTTCTTGCCCGGCCGGATGCCCGGGATGAAGCCGCCATATTTCTTCAGGTTCTCCGCCGTCTCTTCCGGATTGAAGATGATGGAGGTGTAGAAGAACGAGAAGAAGATGATCATCAGCGCATAGAGCGCCAGATAGAGCGGCTGGCCGTGGTTCAAATAAGCCACGATTGTCTGCAACCAGTCCGGGATGTTCTGCGAGTTGAAGTTCGCGATCGTCAGCGGCATCAGCAGAATCGACGACGCGAAGATCGGCGGGATCACGCCCGAGACGTTGAGTTTCAGCGGCAGATGCGAGCTTTCGCCGCCGAACATGCGCTGGCCGACCTGACGCTTGGGATATTGCACGAGCAGTCGGCGCTGCGCGCGCTCGAAGAACACGATCGCCAGGATCAGGCCCACCATGCCGACGAGCGCCATGATGAGGACGACCGGTTCCAGCGCGCCGGTGCGGCCGGCTTCGAAGGTCTGTGCGATGTAGGTCGGGAAGCGCGCCACGATGCCGATGAAGATGATGAGCGAAATGCCGTTACCGACGCCGCGCGCGGTAATCTGCTCGCCCAGCCACATCAGCAGGATCGTGCCACCGGAAAGCGTGATCACTGTGGTAATGCGGAAGAACATGCCAGGGTTGATGACGACGTTGCCCCAATGCTCGAGGCCCAGCGCAATGCCGTATGCCTGGAGCGCCGCCAGCCCCACCGTGCCGTAGCGCGTGTACTGGTTGATCGCCTTGCGGCCCGCCTCGCCTTCCTTCTTGAGGGTTTCAAGCTCGGGGATAACCGTTGTCATCAGCTGGATGATGATCGAGGAGGATATGTAGGGCATGATGCCCAGCGCGAAGATCGCCATGCGCTCCACAGCACCGCCCGCGAGCACGTTGAACACGTCCAGCAGGCCGCCCTGCTGCTGGTTGAGCTGGCGCGTCAGTTCCGTGGGATCGATGCCCGGCATCGGAATATAGGTGCCCAGGCGCGCGATGATGAGCACGCCCAGGGTGAACAGGATGCGCTGGCGCAACTCGGTCGCCTTGGAGAGCGACGAGAAGTTGAAATTCGAGGCGAATTGTTCGGCCGCTGAGGGCATTGTTCACTCCCTGAACCCGGCCGGTGCCATCGAACGTCGCGGGCGCCGGCGCGGGTGCCCTTGTATATAGGTACTTAGCCGGCCTTGCGCGCGGCCCGCTTTTCGGCGGATTCCTTGCGGCGCGTCTGGCGCTTGCCCGGCTCGCCCTTCTTGTTGGCGGTGACCTTCTTCTTGAAGGTCAGTGTGACGGTGCCGCCGGCCTTCTCCACAGCGGCTTTCGCCGACTTGGAAGCGCCCGCGACCACGATGTCGAGCTTCGCCTTGAGCTCGCCATCGCCCAGCAGACGAATGCCGTCCCTGCTGCGGCTGGCGAGGCCCGCCTTGCGGATCGCTTCCGCGTCGACCTTCTGGCCGGCGTCAAGGCGCTTGTTGTCGATCGCGCGCTGCAGGTCCTTCAAGTTCACTTCCGCGAAGTCGTTCGCGAAGATGTTGTTGAAGCCGCGCTTGGGCATGCGCATGTGCAGCGGCATCTGGCCGCCTTCGAAGCCGTACACGGCATTGCCGGTACGCGCCTTCGCACCCTTTACGCCGCGGCCCGACGTCTTGCCGAGACCGGAGGATGAACCACGGCCGACCTTGGCCTTGCGCTTGTGCGCGCCCGGATTGTTGCGGATTTCGTTGAGCTTCATTTTATCCTCGTCATGGCCGGCCAGCGAGCGCAGCGAAGCGCGAGCCGGCCACCCAGCTATTTCTCTTCGACGACTTCAACCAGATGCTGCACGGCGCGGATCATGCCGCGAACCGCCGGGGTGTCTTCCAGCGTGCGCGTGCGGCGGATCTTGCCGAGGCCAAGGCCGCGCAACGTGGCTTCCTGCTCCTTCGGGCGGCGCGCCGTGCTGCGGACCTGGCGCACGGTGACGGTCTTTCCCGCCTTCTTTGCTGTCTTCTTCTCAGCCATCACACATTTCTCTTTCGATGCGCCGCGCGACGGCGGCGCAAGTTAAATCAGGCGGTCGCCTGCTCGCCCTTCTGGCCTTCGCGGCGCGAGATGATCTCGGCAACCGAACGGCCGCGGCGCTGGGCAACCATGCGCGGGCTCTGCTGGTTCTTGAGCGCATCGAACACGGCGCGAACCATGTTGTAAGGGTTCGAAGTGCCGAGCGACTTGGAGACGACGTCGCCAACGCCCAGGGCTTCGAACACCGCGCGGAGCGGACCGCCGGCGATCACGCCCGTACCGGCCGGGGCTGGACGAACCACAACCTTGCCCGCGCCGTGATGGCCGCGAACTTCGTGATGCAGCGTACGGCCGTCCTTCAGCGGAACGCGGATGAGCGATTTCTTGGCTTCATCGGTCGCCTTGCGGATGGCTTCCGGAACTTCGCGCGCCTTGCCATGACCGAAGCCGACGCGGCCTTTCTGGTCGCCGACGACGACGAGCGCCGCGAAACCGAAGCGGCGTCCGCCCTTCACAACCTTCGCGACGCGATTGATGTGAACCAGCTTGTCGACGAATTCGTTGTCACGATCGTCGTCACGACGATTGTCACGATCTCTGCGACCCCGGCGTTCGCCGCCACTGCCTTCTTCACGTGCCATGCTCAGAACTCCAAGCCGCCCTCACGGGCAGCGTCTGCGAGCGCCTTGATGCGCCCGTGAAAGATGTAACCACCGCGATCGAACACGACCTGCTTCACCCCGGCCTTCGTCGCGCGTTCGGCGATCTTCTTGCCGACGGAAACGGCGGCTTCCGTGTTGTAGGACTTGGCGACCTTGCCTTCCTTCTCGTTGGTCGAGGCGGAAGCGATCGTTGCGCCCTTCTGATCGTCGATGATCTGCGCATAGATATGCTTGCCCGAGCGGAACACGGACAGGCGCGGACGATCGGCCGTCTGAGCGATCTTGTAGCGCGTGCGCGAACGGCGGCGCTGAAAGAGCTTCAAGGTCATTTCTTCTTGCCTTCCTTGCGGCGGATATGTTCCTCCGCGTACTTCACGCCCTTGCCCTTGTAAGGCTCCGGACGGCGGTAGTTGCGGATTTCGGCGGCAACCTGACCGACCAGCTGCTTGTCGATGCCGGCAACGGTGAGCTGCGTCGGCTTCTCGGCGGTGATCGTGATGCCGGCCGGAATCGGATAGGCCACGTCGTGGCTGAAGCCGAGCTGCAGGTTCAGGTTCTTGCCCTGCACCGCCGCGCGGTAACCGACGCCGTTGATTTCCAGCTTCTGCTGGAA
>DATIVW010000141.1:0-5848 GCA_035465595.1 Rhizomicrobium sp.
CTGCTGGTCACCGAAGACCGCCTCGACAAATGGATCGCGAAGAAGTTCGGCGGAAAAGAAACGGACCACCCACAGACGTGAGTGGCCCGCGTTGTTCATTGCCGTTCGTCTATACTCTTCCGAGCAGCACCAGGATCAGCACGATCACCAGAATGATTCCAAGGCCGCCCGAGGGGTAATATCCCCAGCCGGAACTGTAGGGCCATGAGGGCAATGCGCCGAGCAGCAGAAGCACCAGCACGATAATTAGAATGGTTCCGAGCACGAGGCCCTCCCGTCATCTACTATGCGCGGGAGTAACTCCCGCAAGGGTGGCGGAGTTCCCGTCTCACACCGGGATTCGCCCTCATGTGATCGGCCGCCAGGCGTGGCCATCCTCGCGCAAAAGTTCATCGGCGGCTTCAGGGCCTGCGCTTCCGGCTTTGTAGTTCGGGAAGTCGTTCGGCTTTTCTTCCGCCCAGGCCTTCAAAATGGGATCGACCACCGCCCACGCGGCTTCGACCTGGTCGGCGCGCTGGAACAATGTCCCGTCGCCGGTGAAGACATCGTAGAGAAGGGTTTCATAGCCGACCGCGGGCGCGGACTTGAACCAGTCCTGGTAGTTGAAATTCAGCGCCACGCTTTCCAGCACCATCGCCGTGCCGGGCTCTTTTGCGTTGAAATGCAGGCAGATGCCTTCGTCCGGCTGGATGCGCAGGACCAGCCAGTCCGATTTCATCTCGTTGGTCCTGGTTTCGCGGAACAGCGCATAGGGCGCGCGCTTGAAACGGATGGCGATTTCGGTGGAGCGCCTGGTCATGCGCTTGCCCGTGCGGATGTAGAACGGCACGCTGGCCCAGCGCCAGTTGTCGATGCCCAGCTTCATCGCGACGTAGGTTTCGGTGGAGGAGTCCTTCTTCACGCCGTCTTCGCTGCGATAGGCCCGCACCTTCTTGTTGCCGATCCTGCCGGCGTCGTACTGCCCGCGCACCACGTCGCCGGGCGTCAAAAGATGCATCGCCTTGAACACGTCGGCCTTGCGCGCGCGCACGACGTCGGCATCGAACGAGGAGGGCGGTTCCATCGCCGTCATGGCGACAAGCTGGAAGACGTGGTTCGGCACCATGTCGCGCAGCGCGCCGGTGGCTTCATAGAAGCCCGCGCGTTCCTCCACGCCCACCGTCTCCGCGACCGTGATCTGCACCTGGTCGATGCGGTCGCGGTTCCAGATCGGTTCGAACAATCCGTTGGCGAAGCGCAGCGCCAGGATGTTCTGCACCGTTTCCTTTCCCAGGAAATGATCGATGCGGAAGATCTGGTGCTCGTCCAGCTGCTTGCGGATGCGCGCATTCAGCTCCTTGGCGGACTTGAGGTCGTGGCCGAACGGTTTCTCGATGACGACGCGCCGCCACGCCTTGTTTCCGTCCTGCTTCAGGAGTCCGGCATCGCCCAGCCCGTCGACGACGGTGCCGAAGAAGCGGTCCGCCACCGCGAGATAGAAAAGCGCGTTGCCGCCAAGGCCGCGTTTCTTGTCCAGTTCGGCGAGCCTGGTCTTCACGTCGGAATAGGTCCTGGGCTTGGTGAAATCGCCCACGATGTAGTCCATCGTGCCCGCGAGTTTCTTCCATGCCTTCTCGTCGATCTTGCCTTCCTCGGCTTCACCCTTGCCCTTGGCGAGCGACTCCAGAAAATCGTGCAGATCCTCGCGCCAGCTCCTGGCGGTGCAATCGTTGTGGTCGACGCCAATGAGGGCGAAATTCTTCGGCAGCTGGCCCGCGCGCATCAGGTTGTAGAGCGCGGGCACGACGAGGCGCTTGGTGAGGTCGCCATGCGCGCCGAACAGCACCATGGCGCAATTGGGCGGGCGTTTGGGCATCGTCACGTCTTGGGCTTGTCGGCGAGGCCGTGGCTTTCGAGCGCGCCTTCGACATGGCCGCCGAACTGCGCGCGCATCGCGGAGAGAAGCTTCTCGCCGAAATTGTGCTCGACCCGGCTGCGGAAGCGCGCGAACAGCGCGGCGGAAAGCACGTTCGCCGAAACCGCTTCCTCGATGGCCGCGTTGATCGTCCAGCGGCCTTCGCCGGAATCGTCCACGTCGCCGTTGAACGCCTTGAGCTCGGGATCCCTGGCAAGCGCGATGGCCGAAAGATCCAGCAGCCAGGATGCGATCACGCTGCCGCGCCGTCAGACTTCGGCGATATCGGGCAGGTTCAGTTCGAAGCGCTCGTTCTCCGGCAATGCGTCATGGGCGCGGCCCTGCAGGATGTCGAAGCCTTCGGCATAGGCCTGCATCATGCCGTACTCGATTCCGTTGTGGACCATCTTCACGAAATGGCCCGCGCCGTTCGGTCCGGCATGGATGTAGCCCAGCTCGGCGCGCGGATCGCGTTTCTCCCGTCCCGGCGTGCGCTCGACGGTGCCCAGGCCGGGCGCCAGCGCCTTGAAGATGGGATCGAGGCGGTCCACCACATTCTTCTCGCCGCCGATCATCATGCAGTAGCCGCGCTCGGCGCCCCAGACGCCGCCGGACGTGCCGCAATCGATGTAGTGGACGCCTTTTGCCTTCAGCAGCTTGGCGCGGCGGATGTCGTCCTTCCAGAACGAGTTGCCGCCGTCGATGATGGTGTCGCCCCGCTCCAGGATCTCGCCGAGCGCAAGCACCGTTTCCTCGGTCGCATGCCCCGCCGGCAGCATCACCCAGACCGTGCGCGGCGCATCGAGCGACTCAACCAGCGCCTCCAGCGATTTCGCCGGGCGGCCCTTGTCCTTCACGAAACCTTCGGCAACGCTGCTGTTGCGGTCGAAGACCGCGACGTCGTGGCCGTGCGCCAGAAGCCGCCGCGCGATGTTACCGCCCATGCGGCCCAGTCCGATCATTCCGATCTGCATCAGGAGAGCGCCTCTTCGAATGCCCTGGTGAGCGCGGCGAGCCCCGATTCGGTGTCGCTCATGTGAAGCCTCAGCACGCGCCGCTTGCGTTCCACCAGCACCGCGAAATCGCCCAGCGCCTGCGCCTTTTCGACGACGCCGAACGTCGCCTTGCGGCCGGGGATGTCGCGGTCCTGTTTGTGCCCGGTGGTGAGCGTCAGGAACACGCCGCTGTTGGGGCCGCCCTTGTAGGCCTGTCCCGTCGAATGCAGGAAGCGCGGGCCGTATTCGAAGCAGGTCGCATTGGTGAACTTCGCGCGCAGCTTGCGGCGGATCTTCTGCAGCGCCGCATCGTGCGAGGCGTTGAGCTCGATATAGGCGAGCAGGGCGAAATAGTCGCCGGCCTTCAGTTGCGCCAGGTGGTTCTTCAGGATCTCGCCCAGCGAATTGCCCTTGCCCTCGCCATAGGCGGCGAGCCCGTCGCCGGTCCAGAACGGCATGCCTTCGTCCAGCTTGCCGCTCTTCTCATAGGCATCTGTGAGCTTGCGTGTCGCCACCTTCGCCGCTTCCACGTCGGGCTGGTCGAACGGATTGATCTTCAGGGTCATTCCGGCAAAGGCGATGGCGGTTTCGCAGAGATAGAAGATCTGCCCGAGCTGGTAGGAATCCCCGATGGTGATGCGCGCCGTGGGATGACCGGCCTTCTCCAGCGCCCCGACCGCATCGGTGTGGTCCTCGTCGCCCGCGAGACGCAGATTCACGAACACCCGGTCGTCGCCATAGGACGATGGCGCCCCGACCGGCTCGCGGTCGACGGGGATGAGGCCCTTGCCTTGCTTGCCCGTGGATTCCGCGATGAGCTGCTCCAGCCAGGTGCCGACGGTGGACAATGCATTGGAAGCGACGATGGTGATCTTGTCGCGCCTGAACTTGTTGGCGAGCACGCCGAGCGCGAGGCCGAGCCGCGCGCCGGGATTCGCCGACGCCGGAACCAGCGGCCCGCAGCTCTGCACGAATTTCTGCGTCTCCGTCAGAAGGCGCTCGACGTCGAGGCCCATCGCGGCGGCCGGCACCAGCCCGAATTTCGACAGCACCGAATAGCGCCCGCCGATGCTGGGTTCGCCGTAGAAGATGTGCCCGAAGCCGTGTTCCTTCGCCGTTTTCTCCATCGAGGAGCCGGGATCGGTGATGGCGACGAACTGCTTGCCCGCCTTGCCGGAGGCGGCGAAGAAATAGTCGAACAGGATGTTGGGCTCGAGCGTCGATCCGGACTTGGACGAGACGATGAACAGCGTCGATCCGATCTTGATCGCTTTCTCCACCGCGCCGATCTGGTCCGGATCGGTGGAATCCAGCACATGCAGGTTGGGCCAGTCCTCGCGGTGGCCGAACGTCTCGCGCAACACCTCCGCGCCGAGGCTCGAGCCGCCCATGCCGAGCAGCACGATATCGGACGTCTTGTTCTTCTCCACTTCCGCGGCGAAGGCCTTCAGCTTCGGAATATCCTTCAGCTCGCGCTCGACGATGCCGGTCCAGCCGAGCCACTTGTCCTCGTCGGCGCCGGTCCAGGCGGACTTGTCCCTTGCCCAGAGCTTGCGCGTGTCGCCGCGCGCATTGCTGGCGGCGATTTCCTTCTCGACGTCTTTCTGCGCCTCGCCGAAACCTTCCTTCACATGCGGCAGCGCGCCTTCGAGGATCTTCGCGCGCTTGTCGGCCAGCGAAGCGTAGAGCTTGTCGGCGGCTTCCTCGAACTTCGCCACGCCGTCCACCACCAGGTCGTCCGTGATCCTGTCGAGCGAGATGCCGCCCTTCTTCAAGGTTTCGAGGACCTTGTAGGCGCCGTCCACATTCTCCTCGATGGTGTCGGCCCTGGGCGTGCCGTGATCGCGGAACGCATCCATCGTTTCCGGCGGCATGGTGTTGATGGTGGGCCGGCCGATCAGCGTGTCGACATAGAGCGTGTCGGAATATTCCTTGTTCTTGGTGCCGGTGGAGGCCCAGAGCAGGCGCTGGGGCCGCGCCCCGCGCGCCGCAAGTTTTTCCCAGCGCGGGCCGGAGACGGTCTTCTTGTACATCTGGTACGCGATGCGGGCGCTGGCGATGGCGGTCTTGCCGCGGATGCCGGCGAGCTCCGCCGCCTTGCCCGGCTCGTCCTGCAGCTTCCTGTTGATGAGATCGTCCGCCATCGTGTCGATGCGGCTGAGGAAGAACGACGCGACGCTCGAAATCCTGGAAAGATCCTCGCCCGCCGGACGCTTCTCCAGCCCTTCGATATAGGCGTCCGCCACGGCCTGGTAGGCGTCGAGCGCGAAGAGCAGGGTGATGTTGATGTTGATGCCCGAGGCAATGAGATCGCGGATCGCCGGAACGCCTTCTTTCGTGCCCGGCACCTTCACCATCAGGTTGGGCCGTCCGATTTCCTTCCAGAGCGACCTGGCTTCGTCGATGCTCGCCTGCGTGTCGGCGGAGATGTAAGGCGACACCTCGATGGAGATGAATCCGTCCGCGCCTTTGGTGCGATCGTAGACCGGGCGCAGCGCGTCGGCGGCGTCCTGGATGTCCTTCACCGACAGCTTGCGGAAGATTTCGCCGACATCGAGGCCCTGCTCGGCAAACTTCCTGATGTCCGCATCGTAATCGGTGCCCTGCGACAGCGACTTCTGGAAGATGGCGGGGTTGGACGTCATGCCGCCGATGCCGTCTTCCGCGATCAGCTTTCGGATGCCGTCCTTTCGGATGAGGTCGCGGCTCAGGAAGTCGAGCCAGACGGATTGTCCGAGTTGTTCGAGCTGTTTCAGGCGATTCATGTCGTGCCCCGTGTGCTGTATGCGGACGCTGCGGAAGGAAGGGTATAATGCATCTTTTCGCGATGCTCGAGTTGACCAATTGTTCGAAAAGGGATGGGCTTGCGCCACATTGCGGAAACGCAAATAGCCCCGGTTTGTTCCGGTTTTGCGCAAGGTGACGAAACGATCATGAAAATCGATCTCCTCTCGCCCGA
>DATIVW010000142.1:0-5098 GCA_035465595.1 Rhizomicrobium sp.
TTTCAACGAAGAGGCCGGTGCGATCGACCCAGCCATGCGGTTCGTTGTACCAATCGATCGGTACGCAAGAGTACCGTTTTTCGATGCCGGTGTTGGTGAAGACCGGCATGAAGCGCTCGATATCGCGAACCTTCTGGAACAACTGCCCCGCCCGATCCGCTGCCGCGGACTGATCGATGGGAAACGGAGGCACAGCGGATTTCAACGCAAGCAAACGCGTCTGCATAAATTCATCTCTTTGCTAGCTGTGGCGCCTCTCACCGGAATCCATCATAGCGCCGGTTTCGCGCGAGACAAATCGACCAGGCCCGCCAGCAGTGCGAGTGCACCGTAAGCCACGAGCGCGGTCTGTGCTTCGGCGTGCGCCGATGCCGGAGCGGGTCCGAATACACCGTAAAGCTCGACCGCGGCCATCGCCGCAACGAAGAGCCACAACCAAAAATTTCCACGCCCGCGCGCGGGTACAAACCGCGCGTAAAGCCACGCGCCGACGAGCAGCGAGAGCAGCTCAAGCGGCAAACTGATCCACAGCCGGCGCCACAATCCGAAGCCGACCTTCAGGTCGCCCCAGATCCACAAATCCGGCATGTGAACGACGAGATCCAGAATCCAGTGCGAGAACACTGCGGCGGCCGTGATGAAGAACACGGCGGTCCGCTGTCCGCGAACGAACAGCGCGACAATTCCACCGAAGACCGCCGAGAGCGCGAGCGCGCCGATCAGCCCATGCGTGTAGGGCATGTAATAGAGGTCGAGGGTGCTGGCTTGCGTGAAGCCGGGAACGATCCGCACCTTCTCGATGCCCAGAAGGACGAGGCTCGACCAGACGACATCCAGCCACTGGACGGCGACGAAATAGACCCATAGCGGAACGCGCCGAACCGCCGCCTTGGCGCCGAATGCCGGCCCATAATGTCCAATGAACACGATCGTCCCCCGTTGTCCCTGCATCGCATCCTAGCCGACCTTGAGGGCCGTCGCCCGCTGCGTCTATCGCGTTGCAGTCATTGGCAAATCACGGGGGTGGACAGGCGGGCGGCCGATGGCCTATACCCGCCCACCTTTCGCGGGCCCGCCCGCGAAACCATGACGCGGGATGGAGCAGTCCGGTAGCTCGTCAGGCTCATAACCTGAAGGTCCCAGGTTCAAATCCTGGTCCCGCAACCAATGTCAGACTGCGAAAAGGCCGGTCGTCAGACCGGCCTTTTTTGTTGGTCGCAGCGTTGTCCCGACGCAACGCGATCCGGGACCCAGCTCCGCGGACGCGGCGGCTCTTCGTCGATAACACTGGTCCATTGATCTAGCGCAAGCACGCGACGGCCCGACCCGCCTACCGTTCCGCGGCGGCTAGCAATTGGGTGATGCCATGGAAGACTGGGCTGCAGATGTCAGAAAATATGTGAGCGACGCGGACGAAAGGGCGATCGCGGGGATTGCACGCTACTGCGGCATTGCACTCCAAAAGCGGGATTCATCGCTCGTATCCTTCACCGACAAGGAGGAAGTCGCGCGCGTGCGCGCGAATTTCCTGAAAAAGAAGCTCGCCTTGACGAACTCCGATGCCGAACTCGACCAGGCAATCTCCTCGGTCGCCACCAGGATGCAGGCCGACCGGACGAAGAACCGCGTTACCGTCTATTACCTTCTCGCCGAACATTTCGGGAAGCTCTCTGCGTTCAATTGATCAGGCACGCCGCGGCGCGCCGGGAGGAATCACGATGTCAGGAACGATCATCAATCTGATTATTCAGCTTGTTGCCGGCGTCGCTGGAGGAAACGCAGCCGGTTCGGCTCTCAAGAATGCGAGCCTCGGCGGTGCCGGCAATACGATCGCCGGCGCGATCGGCGGGTTATGCGGCGGCCAATTGCTGCAAGCCTTGGTCCCTGCGATGGCCGGACTTGGCGGCGGCGGGCTCGATATGGGCTCGATTGTCGGACAGCTGGTCGGCGGTGGCGCCGGTGGAGCGATCCTCGCTGCTGTCGCGGGCCTGGCGAAGAACATGATGGCGAGCAAGCAGCGCGGCTGATTTCCGGTCCGCTTGCCGCGCGGCTCACCTGCGGAGGTATCCAGGATGAAAGGCTTCGTCGCCGACATCGAGGAATTGACGGAAGAGAACAGCGACTTTCGCCGCGTACTCTATACCGGCAAGAACCTTCAACTGGTGTTGATGGCGATCGCGCCTGGCGGCGAGATCGGCGAAGAGGTGCACCGCGACCGGGACCAGTTCTTCCGGGTCGAAAAGGGCAATGGCGAGGTCGTGATCGACGGGAACCGCTCGAAGATCAAGGGCGACGACGCGATCATCGTGCCGGCGGGTGCCCGCCACAATGTCGTGAATACCGGCGACAAGCCCTTGCAGCTCTACACGCTCTATGCGCCGCCGGAGCATCGCGACCGCACCGTGCATGCAACCAAAGCCGATGCCGAGGCGTCGGAGGAGCATTTTGACGGCAAGACGACGGAGTGATCGCACCGACGCGCGCAACCGTCTCCGTTCGCATCCCTGTCCAATGCTTTGGGAGAAGTTGTTATGGATGTGCCTTCCTTGCTCGCGCTGTCGAGCTTTATCGTGGCTTGCTTCCTCGCAGCCGCAACAGGCGCCTTCTTCCGGCCGGGTGAGTGGTACGAGCGATTGCGCAAACCATCCTGGCGTCCGCCGAACCGCCTGTTTGCTCCGGTTTGGACAATTCTCTATGTGATGATCGCCGTGTCCGGCTGGCTGGTCTGGCGGGAAGCGGGGTTCGCCGGTGCTGCGCTGCCGCTGGCCGTTTACGCCGTCCAGCTCGTTCTCAACGCCCTATGGACCCCGCTCTTCTTCGGTCTGCACCGCCCCGATCTGGGTTTTGCAGACATTGTTCTGGTGTGGCTGTCCATTGTTGCGACGATCGTGCTGTTCCTTCCGATCCAGGCTGGTGCCGCATTGCTGCTCGTGCCCTATCTCGCCTGGGTCACGTTCGCGAGTGCGCTCAACTTTGCGGTCTGGCGCCTCAATCCCTTGGCCGCGCGCACGTAATTGCCCGCTTGCTCCCGGACGTGGAGCAATCCGCGTAGGTGCACGCCCGGTCAGGGCGGAGGCGCCTGCTTCTTCGAGGCCCGCTGCGCCAGGCGGAAACTGAATGATTGCACTGCGTGAAAATTTCGCCCCACAATAAGAAAAAATTTGTGGGAGAGACGCGTGGCCAGAAATTCCATCCTCGAGGCCTTGGAAGCCGCCGTTGCGGCAGGGCCGGATCCCAATCCGCCCTCCATCGGCGCGACGCTGAAAACGCACGCGGCGAACAAGCGCGATCAATGGGCGGTGAAATGCCTGGACGACAGCGTTACCTGGAAAGACCTGCACAAGCGCACCAACCGCATCGCGCGCGGGCTTCTGGCCAAGGGTGTGAAGTACGGTGACTTTCTCACCATCGCGCTGCCCAATTCCATCGGCTTTGTCGAGGCCTTCTATGCGGCGTGGAAGATCGGCGCGATTCCCCAGCCCGTGTCATGGCGCTTGCCGTTGGCGGAGATGAAAGCCATCGCCGATCTGGCCAATTCGCCCATCGTCGTGAACGACACGCCGCTCGATCTCGGCCGTCCCGTCGTCTCCATCAAGGAATTGCTGAACGCCTCCGATGACGACAGCGATCTTCCCGACGCGATTTCGCCCTCGTGGAAGGCGCCGACCTCGGGCGGCTCGACAGGGCGTCCGAAACTGATCGTCGCCGGCACGCCCGGCGTCACGCAGGAAGGCGGCGCGATCCTGTGGCGCATTCGTCCCGACGACGTCGTGCTGATGCCCGGGCCGCTCTATCACAACGGCCCGCTGGTGACGGCGTTTCCCGCGCTCATGGTCGGCGCGCAGCTTGTGCTGATGCCGAAGTTCGATGCGGAGGAAACGCTGCGCCTGATCGAGAAGCACAAGGCGACGTGGATCTATCTGGTGCCCACCATGATGAGCCGCATCTGGAAGCTGCCCGAAGACGTGCGCGACAAGTACGACGTGTCATCGCTGAAGACGCTCTGGCATCTGGCGGCGCCGTGCCCGGCGTGGCTAAAGGAAGAGTGGATCAACTGGCTCGGTCCGGACGTGGTGTGGGAGCTTTATGGCGGCACCGAAGGCGTGGCGGCGACCATCCTCGACGGCAACGAATGGCTCGCGCACAAGGGCTCCGTCGGCACTATCGCGCTTGGCGGCGAGATCGAAGCGTTTTCTCCCGAAGGCAAGATGCTGCCGCGCGGCGAGACCGGGGAAATCTTCATGCGCCTGAAGGAGGGCATGCCCGACACGTACAAGTATGTCGGTGCCGACAAGCGTGTATTGCCTGGCGGATGGGAATCCATCGGCGATATCGGCTGGCTGGACAAGGACGGCTATCTCTATCTCGCCGACCGCCGCACGGACATGATCCTGGTGGGCGGCGCCAACGTGTATCCGGCGGAGGTGGAAGCCGCCATCGACGAGCATCCATTGGTGCAATCCAGCTGCGTGATCGGCATTCCCGACGAGGATCTCGGCAATCGCGTACACGCCATCGTGCAGCGCCGCGCCGGGCTTGCCATGATCGATCTGGAGCAGCACCTGGCCGGCCGTCTCGTCCGCTACAAGCGGCCGCGCAGCATCGAATTCGTCGATACCCCGCTGCGCGACGACGCCGGCAAGGTGCGCCGGTCGCAATTGCGCGAGGAGCGGATCGGGAAGAAATAAAAAAAGAGCCGGCACAAGCCGGCTCTTTTTCCTTCTTGGATAAAATCTCAGTTCAGGCGCTCGATGATGATCGCCGGCGCCATGCCACCGGCGGCACACATCGTCACCAGGCCGCGCTTCAGATCGCGGCGCTCCAGCTCGTCGAGAACCGTGCCGATAAGGATGGAGCCGGTGGCGCCGATCGGATGGCCAAGCGCCATCGCGCCGCCGTTCACGTTGACCTTGTTGCGGTCGAGCTTGAGATCACGGATGAACTTTTCCGCGACGACGGCGAACGCTTCGTTGATCTCGAACAGGTCGATGTCGTCGAGCGTAAGCCCCGCCTTCTCCAGAACCTTGCGCGCGGCCGGCACCGGCGCGTTCAGCATCAAGGTGGGGCTGTCGCCCATGTTCGCCATCGCGACGACGCG
>DATIVW010000143.1:0-5912 GCA_035465595.1 Rhizomicrobium sp.
TGCCGGTTTATTTCCGGCAAAATGGGGCAGCTTTTGGGCGAATTCAGAATTTCTCCTCGCCCTCGTGCCGATGCGCGTCGGGAAAATCGCGATAGAGCGCGATCTTTAAATTCTGGACATGTTGGTTGATGCCGAAATGCACGCTCTCGACAGGTTCCCTGCGCGAGGAGACGTGGTTGAAGGCCGCATCGAGCTGCGCCAGGTCCTTGGTCTCCATCACGATATGGAACTCGCCCCATTCGGGCGGCGAGAAGCCGAGCTTGCGGCGGGTCAGCCGCCAGCCTTCGATCAGCCTGTTGTCCTTGAGATGGTCCATGTAGCGCGCCATGTTGCGCGCAAACTCGGTGTCCTTGATGCCGGGCTTCAGATCGAACCAGGTGTGATAGTGATCCATGGACAGCGCTCCTTCGACGGCGCCTGTGTAACATGGTGCCGGCGCGCGCAGGCTTGCGCGAACCGCCCGGCCCTTATGCGCGCTTCAGTGCTGGACTTCGAGAAGCGCCGCGCCGGCGCCGAGCAGCAGGATCGACAGAAAGGTCAGATAGAGCGCAACGTTGAAGAAGACCCCGCGCCGCGCGGCGAGCAGCGACGTCTGCACCACGATCTCGATTTCGGCCAGCTCGTCATCGGCGATGTTCGGATCGCGGCCGATAAAGACGGTGCGCAGGTTGGTCATCAATGCCAGCGCCGCGGCCGTCAGCAGCAGAATCGAGACGAGCGCCAGATAGCGGGGCCAGCCCTGCGACAGAAGATAGGTGGCGACCGCGATGAAGATGCCCTGCGCCTGCAGAAGCGCGCCGGACTTGCTCGTCATGTGCGTGAGGTTGTCGCTCATCACCTCGCGCATCATGTGCACGTCGCGCGTGCGCACGAACTTCGCCACCTCCGCGCGGACCTGCGCTTCGCTGGCGGGGACGCCGATCAGGCTGTTGATCAGGCTGGGCATGCCCGCAATGCTAGCGGAACACGGGAACTCAGCCCAGCGCCTTGACGATTTCCTCGGTCATCTTCTTGGCGTCGCCGAAGAGCATCATGGTGTTGTCGCGGAAGAAGAGCTCGTTCTCGACGCCCGCATAACCCGAGCCCATGCCGCGCTTGATGAAGAGCACGGTCTTGGCCTTCTCCACGTCCAGGATCGGCATGCCGAAGATGGGCGATTTGGGATCGGTCTTGGCGGAGGGGTTGGTCACGTCGTTGGCGCCGATGACATAGGCCACGTCGGCCTGCGCGAACTGGCTGTTAATGTCTTCCAGCTCGAACACTTCATCGTAAGGCACGTTGGCTTCGGCCAGCAGCACGTTCATGTGGCCCGGCATGCGGCCCGCCACCGGATGGATGGCGTAGGAGACCTTCACGCCTTCCTTCTTGAGGATGTCGGCCATTTCGCGCACCGCGTGCTGCGCCTGCGCCACCGCCATGCCGTAGCCCGGCACGATGATGACGGAGCCGGCGTTCTTCATGATGAAGGCGGCGTCGTCCGCGCTGCCCTGCTTCACCGGGCGCGCTTCCACCTTGCCGCCCGCCGCCGCCACTTCGCCGCCGAAGCCGCCGAGGATCACCGAGATGAAGCTGCGGTTCATGCCCTTGCACATGATGTAGGACAGGATCGCGCCCGACGAGCCGACCAGTGCGCCGGTGATGATGAGCGCGGAGTTCTCCAGCGTGAACCCCATCGCTGCCGCCGCCCATCCCGAATAGGAGTTGAGCATGGAGACGACCACCGGCATGTCCGCGCCGCCGATGGGAATGATGAGCGTGATGCCGAAGACGAAGCTGAGCACCGCGATGGCCCAGAACGCCCAGGCCGGCTGGTTCATCGTGAACCAGACGATGAGCGCGACGATGATCGCGGCGAGCAGGATGTTGAGCAGATGACGCGCGGGCAGAAGGATGGGCGCGCCCGACATGTTTCCGTTGAGCTTGGCGAAGGCGATGATGGAGCCCGCGAAGGTGATCGCGCCGATGGCAACGCCGAGGCTCATTTCGATCAGGCTCTGCGTGCGGATCGCGCCTTCCGCGCCGATTCCGAATGCATCAGGCGAATAGAACGCCGCACCCGCGACCAGAACCGCGGCAAGGCCGACAAGCGAGTGGAACGCGGCGACAAGCTGCGGCATGTCCGTCATGGCGATGCGCCGCGCGGTGACCGCGCCGATACCGCCGCCGATGGCGAGGCCCGCGACGATGAGGCCCCATGTCAGCGGATCGGATACACCGGCGACCCAGAGCGTGGTCAGCACGGCGATGGTCATGCCGATCATGCCGTTGCGGTTGCCCGCGCGCGACGACGCCGGCGACGACAACCCGCGCAGCGCCATGATGAAGAGGACGCCGCTGACGAGGTAGAGGATGGCTGCGATATCCGCCTTCATCGCTCTATTTCTCTTTCTTCTTGTACATCGCCAGCATGCGCTGGGTGACGAGGAAGCCGCCGAAGATATTTACGGATGCGAGGATCAGCGCGAAGAAACCGAGAAGCTTGGAGGTCCACGCACTTCTTTCCACCGTCGCGACTGCTTCGTTTGTGTAGTCAATGATTTGTTTCTGCGTGAGCGTAGCTCCGTTAGTTGCGACGACCTTTTTGTCGAACGAGACGCTTCCATCGTCACTAATAGATATTTCTATGTTTGTCGGTCTATGGACCGCCTGCACCGAAACAGCGATCAGCGCTCCGACCACGATCACCGAGGAGATCGCGTTGGTCACCGCCATCAGCGGCGTGTGCAGCGCGGGCGTGACGCTCCACACCACGAAGTAGCCCACGAAAATCGCCAGCACGAAAATCGTCAGGCGGAAGACGATGGGATCGACCATTTCCATGTGGGTTATCCCTTCAAGGACGGATGCACGATTTCGCCGTCGCGCGTGACGCCCGCGCCCTTGACGATCTCGTCATCCCAGTTGAGCGCCAGCGCGCCTGTCTTCTTGTCCACGATGAGCTGGACGAAATTGAACAGATTGCGCGCGTAGAGGCTCGACGTATCCGATGCCAGGCGCGCGGGCAGATTGGTGTAGCCCATGATGGTGACGCCATGCACGGTCACGACTTCGTCCGGCTTGGTCAAAGGCGTGTTGCCGCCCTGCTCTGCCGCCAGATCCACGATCACCGAACCCGGCTTCATCGTCTTGATCATCTCTTCGGTGACCAGCACCGGCGCCTTGCGGCCGGGGATCAGCGCGGTAGTGATGACGATGTCCTGCTTCTTGATGTGCTCGGCGGTGAGCGCGGCCTGCTTGGCCTGGTATTCCGCCGACATGGGCTTGGCGTAACCGGCAGCGGTTTCGGCCTGCTTGAACTCTTCGTCTTCGACCGCCACGAAGCTCGCGCCCAGCGATACGACCTGTTCCTTCGTGGCGGGGCGAACGTCCGTCGCCGTCACGATGGCGCCGAGGCGGCGCGCCGTGGCGATGGCCTGCAGGCCAGCGACGCCCACGCCCATGATGAACACGCGCGCCGGCGCGATGGTGCCCGCCGCCGTCATCATCATCGGGAAGGCGCGGCCGAACTGCGCGCAGGCGTCGATCACCGCCTTGTAGCCGGCGAGGTTCGCCTGGCTCGACAGCACGTCCATCGATTGCGCACGGGAGATGCGCGGGATGAACTCCATGGCAAATGCGTTCACGCCCTGCGCGCCGAGCTTTCCGATGGTTTCCTTTTCGGAATACGGCGCGAGCAGCGAGGCATAGACTGCGCCCTTCTTCATCGCCTGGATCTCGTCGGGCTCAGGTCCCCGCACCTTCAGCACGATGTCCGCATCGCGCAGCATGGTGGCGCGATCCGGCGAAACGGTTGCGCCGGCGGCGATGTAGTCGTTGTCGAAGAGCTGCGCGGCGTTTCCGGCGCCCGATTCCACGGTCACTTCCAGCCCAAGGTTCTTGAGCTTCTTCACCGTTTCCGGCGTGGCGGCGACGCGGGTTTCGCCTGCGCGGCGCTCCTTGAGGACGGCGAGTATCATGCGCGCAAAGCGCTCAGCCGTTGGTGCGGAAGATGGCGAGCAGGATCATGATGATGGCGATCGACAGCGACATCCATTTCACGAACGCCACGAAACCATGCCAGGTGCGCAGATGGTCCTTCAGATCCATCGTGCCGGTCTGGCCGCCGCCCTGGGCGAGGATTTCCTTATCGGTTTCGGAAGCAGACATCGTTTCCCCAGTAAATTGGCGGTTTTCGAACCGGGCGGGACTATAGCAAAGGCCCCCTTCCCGGCAACCGCGACAATCTCGCCTATACGCGGCGGCTGGGGACCGAATGGTTCCAATCGGCCAGGAGCGCATTCAGCGCCGAAACAAAGGCCAGCGGCTGGTCCAGCATGACGTGATGGCGGGCTTCCGGGATGGTGACGACGGGAGCGGCGCGGCCCAGAAGGTTGAACATGTACTCGCCGATCTCCGGCGGCATCAGGATCGATTCGGCGCCGCGAAAGATGCCGATACGGCACTTTGTGGCTTTGAGGCGCGCGGCGGTGTCGCCGATGGAGAAGTCCTGCCAGATGTAGGGATCGAACTTCCAGGTGAAGCCGCCCTCGACGGCTTTCAGCGAATGCCGCGCAACCCAGTCCACGATGTAGAGGTTCTCGCAGCCTTGCGGCGGCATCAGCCGGAAGCGCGACAGGGCCTTGGCCATGTCCGGATAGACATTGTGCGGCTTGAAGATGCGATGCGGCGGCCCGCCAGGCCGCCCCGGCGGATTGACCGGCGAGTCCACGATCACGGTTCCGGCAAGCCGGTCGCCGTGTTTGGCGCCGGTGAGCATGGTGATGAAGCCGCCGAAGGAATGCGCCACAATCACCGGCGGCTCGGAATGGTCGAACATGCCGGCGGCTTCGCAGACGGCGAGCTGTTCCTCCGAGAAGATTTCCGCCGAATAGGATTTGCGCCAGTCCGAATCCCCCATGCCGGAGAAATCCATCGCCGCGACGTTGTAGTCCTGCGCGAGATAGGGCGCGATGAAACTCCACCAGTAAGCGTGCGCGGCATTGCCGTGCACGAGCAGCAGGCCCGGCTTGGTGCGATCGCCCCAGCGCAGGTAATGGATCTTCGCACCCTCGACGTCGACGAACGCGCTCTCCGGCTGGATGGCGACGGTGCGCGTGAACCAATCCGGCGCAGGCGGTACCGCACCGTTGAACTGAGTGAGAGGTGCCGCGATATCCGCCATATAGACCGCGTGCTTGGCCGAGCGATCGGATTGTTCGGCCATCAGACGATACGGTTCGTGGACTTGGGCGGGCGCTTGCCCAGCCTCTTGAAGATGCCGGTGCCGGTCATGATCGTGCGGTCGCCGCACCAGATGCGGCCCTGGATCGTATAAAGGTCGTCATCGACGCCAACGACTTCGCCCGTTCCTTCCACCCAGTCGCCGAGTTTCGCCGCCGACAGAAAATCGGTGAGCAGGCGGATCGTCACCCAGTAATGATCCTTCGCGCGCATCGACACCGCATGGCCGAAGGCGGTGTCGGCGAACGCCATTAGCATGCCGCCATGGCAATTCATCATGCCGTTGGTGTGATGCTCGCACACCAGAAAGGCGCGCGTGTATTCCTCGCCCGGGCCGATGCGCTCATAGAGCGGACCGATCTGGTTGCCGAAGCCGCGAAACCAGTTCATGCGCTGAAAGCCCGCCGGAATCGGCGGCGCGTCGTCGTCGAGGAGATCGTCTGTCATTTGCGGCACAGGCTGGCACAGCCGCCCGCGCCCGCGCCAGTAAGAAATTCGAAACCGGAAAAATGCGACGATGCGGACAGGATGCGCACCTTCCTGCCCGCCGAACTCTCCACGGAAAATCGCGGCTTCCTGCGCGATCTGGTGCTGCTGGGCACGATCGCTTTTCTTGCCTCGCCGCGGTCTATCTCTGCCTCCTGCACGGCACGCCGCCCTTTCCGAAGGACGACTCTTCGCTCGTGGTGGGG
>DATIVW010000144.1:0-5054 GCA_035465595.1 Rhizomicrobium sp.
TACGCCTCGACCAGTTCGGCATTTGTTATGCGGTCCGGAGGGACAAAAAGCCCCGTCCCGCTGATCGCGATTCGTGTCACGCGCCCCTGAACCTTTTGATGCTGCTTCGCAATAGGCTGACTGAGCGGCGAAACAAAGGCAAGCGGAGGCTCCGTTGGCGTTAATGCCTGCGGCTCAGTGTAGCTTTCTGAGGATAACGCTGCCGGCCGAATAGCCGGCGCCGAAGGAGCACAGCAGCCCCGTATCCCCGGCTTTCAGGTCGTCGCTGTATTTGTGGAACGCGATGATCGAGCCGGCCGATGAAGTATTGGCGTATTCCGCCAGAATGTTCGGCGCCTCGCCGGGCACCGGATCCCGGCCCAAGACCTTCCGGGCGATAAGGTCATTCATGTTGATATTGGCCTGATGCAGCCAAAGGCGCTTCAAGTCGGATGCCGCAACGCTGTTTTCCGCCAGATGCGCCACCAGCATTTCCGCCACCATCGGCACGACTTCCTTGAAGACTTTGCGCCCTTCCTGGACGAAGAGCTTGTCGGGTTTGCCGATTCCTTCGGGGGCCGCGCGGTTCAGGAACCCGAAATTGTTGCGGATGTTGTTGGAGAATTTGGTCTTCAGTTTCGTGGAGATGATTTCCCACGCATTCGCGCCATCGGCCTTGTCCGCGCGCTCGACGACGAACGCGGTGGCGACATCGCCGAAGATGAAATGGCTGTCGCGGTCGCGGAAGTTGAGATGGCCCGAACAGATTTCCGGATTGCACACAAGGATCGCGCGCGCATTTCCGGCCGAGACCATGTCTGCAGCCGCCTGCAATCCGAAGGTGGCGGAGGAGCAGGCGACGTTCATGTCGAATGCAAAGCCTTCGATGCCGAGGGCTTCCTGCACTTCGATCGCCATTGCGGGATAGGCGCGCTGCATGTTGGAGGCGGCGACGAGAACGCCGTCGATATCTTCCGGCTTGCGGTCGGCCGCCTTCAGCGCATCGCGCGCGGCGGCGACGGCCATTTCCGCGAGAATGGAAATCTGTTCGTTGGGACGTTCGGGCAGGCGCGGGCACATGATGTCGGGATCGAGGATGCCGGCCTTGTCCATGACGTAGCGGTTGCCGATGCCGGAGGCCTTCGCCACGAACTCGGTCGAGGAGGGCGACAATGCCGGCATTGTTCCCGCCTCGATCGCCTGTGCATGCGCGGCGTTATGGCGGCGAACATACTCGTTGAAGGACGCGACGAGTTCCTCGTTGGAGATCGACTGGACGGGCGTGAAAAGCCCGGTTCCGCTTAAAGCCATTCCGGTCACGGACGGCACCTTGCTCGATTTGCGCCGCGAAACTGGGCCAGCGGCAGGGCAAATTCAAGGATATTGGAATGATGCGCCGTTGCCGCTAAGGAAGCGCCCATGGTGCAGCGCGAAACGGCCCTGGTTCTCTTCTCCGGCGGACAGGATTCCACGACTTGCGTGGCCTGGGCGCTCGACCGCTTTGCGTGCGTGGAGACGGTGGGCTTCGATTACGGCCAGCGTCATCGCTCGGAATTGGATGCCCGCCCGCGCGTTCTTGAAGCGCTGCGGACAGGATTTCCGCGCTGGCGTGGCCGGCTGGGCAACGATCACGTTCTTCCCATCGACACATTGAAAGCCATCGGCGGCTCGGCGCTTACCGAAAACATGAAGATCGCGATGGGCGAGAACGGCCTGCCGACGAGTTTCGTGCCGGCGCGCAACATCTTCTTTCTCAGTGCGGCAGCGGCGCTGGCCTACCGGCGCGGCATCCGCGATCTCATCGGCGGCATGTGCGAAACGGATTATTCCGGCTATCCGGACTGCCGCGACGAAACGATCAAGTCCACGGCGAAGACACTGAGCCTTGCCATGGACACCCATTTCGACATCCACACGCCTTTGATGAAGCTCGACAAGTCCCAGACCTGGGCGCTCGCCGAACAGCTCGGCGGCAAGGCGCTGGTCGATCTGACGATCGAGGAGACCGTCACCTGCTACAATGGCGATCGCTCACACCGTCATGCCTGGGGCTACGGCTGCGGCGCGTGTCCGGCTTGCGACCTGCGCGCGAAAGGCTACGCGAAATACGCGGGCGCATGACGTATTCGGTCAAAGAGATCTATTACACCTTGCAGGGCGAGGGCGCGCAGACAGGGCGTGCTGCGGTGTTCCTGCGCTTCGCAGGCTGCAATCTGTGGACGGGGCTTGAACGGGATCGTGCGGCGGCCGTCTGCCAGTTTTGCGACACGGACTTTGTCGGCACGGACGGGCCAGGCGGCGGAAGGTTCAAGGATGCGCAAGCGCTGGCTCAAGCTGTTGCCGCGCAATGGCCGAAGGACCATCCCGGTAAACCCTATGTCGTCTGCACCGGCGGCGAACCGCTGCTGCAGGTCGACGAGCCGCTGATTGCCGCCCTGCACGCGCGCGGCTTCGAAATCGCCGTCGAGACGAACGGCACGCAGGCCGCGCCGCCCGGCCTGGACTGGATCTGCGTCAGTCCGAAGGCGGATGCGGAGTTGAAGCTGAAAAGTGGCAGCGAGCTGAAGCTTGTCTACCCGCAATCGCTCGCGCCGCCGGAGAAGTTCGCCGGTCTGAAGTTCGAGCATTTCTTTCTGCAGCCGATGGACGGGCCGCTGCGGATGGAGAACACGCGAGCCGCCACCCAATATTGCCTCGCTCATCCGCAATGGCGCTTGAGCCTGCAGACGCACAAACTTATCGGAATTCCATGATCCCGGTTTTCACGGGCGCAGTTTCCCGCACGGAGGCCATGGCGATGAGGCCGACGCCAATCCCGCCCATCATGTAGAAGGCCGGCGCCAGCGGATTGCCGGTCGCGGCAATGATCCAGGTGATCATGAACTGGGTCGTTCCGCCGAAGGCCGCGATGGAGATGGCGTAGATCACGGCGACTGCGCCCGCACGGATGCGCCGCGGCAAGGCCTCGGTAACGGTCGTAAGCGTCGGTCCGCCGCCCCAGCATTGCAACGACGCCAAGACTGCGCTCGCTGCATAAAGCGCGAACGTCGTGCGGGCGTGCGAGACGAAATAGAAGAGCGGAAAGGCCAGCACGAACAGGGTCGCATAGGGGATGATCATCACCGGCTTGCGCCCGAAGCGATCCGTCGTCCAGCCGCTGACAAGATCGAACGTGACGCTGAAGATACCGATGACAACCGTGGCGCCAAAGGCGACTGCGGTGTCCATGCGCAGCGTATTGATTGCGTAGGTCGTCATGTATTCGATGGCGTAATTGCAGACAGTGCCGGTGAGCAGCATCATCAGTCCGAACATCGCAAGGCGCAGGTAGGGACCGAGGCGGGCCGGTGCGTCGCCGACCTCTTCGTCCAGCGTTTCCGGAAGGCTGCGGCGAACATAGAGCCCGAAGGGGATGATCGCCGCGCCAATGAGGAACGCCACGCGCCATCCCCAGTTCGTGAGTGCCGCATCGGACAGGGACGACGCGAGGACCGTGCCGATGATCCCGGCCACCAGCACGCCGCCATCCTGCGTGGCGTAGGAGATCGCTGCGTAGAAGCCGCGTTTCAGTGGAGGGGCCGCCTCCACCAGATACGCGGTGGTTGGCCCCACTTCGCCACCCAGCGCAAAACCCTGAACCAGGCGAAACAGAATGAAGAGGATGGGCGCCGCCACGCCGATGGTCTGGTAGGACGGCGTCAACGCCAGCCCAACGATGCCAAACCCCATCAGGCTGAAGGACAGCATCATCGCCGGCTTGCGGCCGATGCGGTCAGCCATGCGCCCGATGACGAGACCGCCCAGCGGACGCGTGAAAAAGCCCACGCCGAACGTCGCGAGCGACGCGAGCAGGCGCGTCGTGGGATCCGCGGACGGAAAGAAGCAGGCGCCGATCTGCGTGGCGAAAAAGGCGTAGCAGACGAAATCATAGAAGGAGAGCGCGTTGCCGATGGCGACGGCTGCGATCTGGTAGGCGGGAAGGCCCACCGGTCGTGCTTCTGCCTGCGCCATGCTTCCCCTTATCGCCCGCGCTGCCTGCGGAGCGGTGATGTTTCCGGCATCAGCAGCACCGCGATCAATCCTACTCCCACAAAAGCGGCCAGATACCAACCCGGCGCGAGCGGGCTGCCCGTTTCGCGGATCAGCCATGTGATCACAAACTGCGTGGAACCTCCGAAGAGCGTGATCGAAAGCGCATAGACCATCGACAAGACGCCGGAGCGCATTCGCCGCGGCAAGGCCTCGGTGATGGCGGTGAGCGCCGGCCCCGATCCCAGGCACTGGAGTGACGCGAAAAGCGCGGATACGGCATAAAGCGTCAGCGCGCCCGGAAAGCGCGAAATGACCAGAAAACCGGGATAGGCAAGCAGCAACAGCGCAGCATAGGCAACGATGATCGGCGGCTTGCGGCCGAAATGGTCCGAGAGCCAACCGCTCGCCAGGTCAAAGGTCACGCTGAAGACGCCGACCACGACCGTCGCGCCGAAAGCGACGTTCGCGCTCAAATGGAGCGTGGCGCTGGCATATGTGGTCATGTAGTCGTTGATGTAGATCGCGACAGCCGTGACGCTCAGCATGATGAAGCCGATGATGGCGATGCGCAGGAAGGGCTTGCCGGCGACGGAGGTCTCGCCGGGCGGGAATTGCTCCAGCGTCTCCGGCAGGCTGCGGCGCAGCATCAGGCCGAACGGCACGATGGAAGCGCCGAACAGGAATGCGAGGCGCCAGCCCCAGTCGTTCAGCGCGTCAGCGCTCATGACGCTCGCAAGCACCGCGCCGACGATACCGGCAACCAGCACCGCAAGGTCCTGCGTCGCGAACGCCAGCGACGTGTAGCGCCCGCGCATGTCCGCCGGTGCGGCTTCGATGAGATAGGCCGTCGACGGGCCCACCTCTCCGCCCAGCGCGAAGCCCTGCAGCAGACGCGAGATCACGAGCAGGACCGGCGCGGCAATGCCGATCGTCCGATAGGGCGGCGTCACCACGAGCATGAGAATGCCCACGCCCATCAGCACGAACGCGAGCACCATCGCCGGGCGGCGGCCGACCCTGTCGCCCAACGAGCCGATAACGAA